>JAFTPX010000046.1 GCA_017463065.1 Clostridia bacterium | reverse complement strand
CATGCCCGGTATGATGGACACCATCCTGAACCTCGGTCTGAATGAAGAGGTTGTTGTGGTTATGGCTAAGAAGTCCGGCAATGCTCGTTGGGCTTACGACTGCTACAGAAGATTTATCCAGATGTACTCCGACGTCGTTATGGAAGTCGGCAAGAAGTACTTCGAGGAGCTCATCGATGAGATGAAGAAGGAAAAGGGCGTTGTTTACGACGTTGATCTGACTGCTGATGACCTGAAGGAGCTGGCTAACCAGTTCAAGGCTGAGTACAAAGCAAAGATCGGTCAGGACTTCCCCTCCGATCCTAAGGAACAGCTGATCGGCGCCGTTAAGGCAGTATTCCGCAGCTGGGACAACCCCCGCGCGAACGTATACCGCCGCGACAACGATATCCCCTACAGCTGGGGTACCGCTGTAAACGTACAGGCTATGGCATTTGGTAACATGGGTGACGATTGCGGAACCGGTGTTGCATTTACCCGTGACCCCGCTACCGGTGAGAAGAAGCTCATGGGTGAGTTCCTTGTGAACGCACAGGGCGAGGACGTGGTTGCAGGTGTTCGTACGCCTATGCCCATCGCTGAAATGGCAAACAAGTTCCCCGAGGCATTCGAGCAGTTCCAGAAGGTATGCGCGCTCCTCGAGAACCATTACCGCGATATGCAGGATATGGAGTTCACCGTTGAGAACAAGAAGCTCTACATGCTCCAGACCCGTAACGGTAAGAGAACCGCTCAGGCTGCTCTGAAGATCGCTTGCGACCTCGTTGACGAGGGAATGAGAACCGAGCAGGAAGCTGTTCTGATGATCGACCCCAGAAACCTTGACACTCTGCTCCATCCCCAGTTCGACGCAAAGGCTCTCAAGGCAGCTAACCCTGTCGGTAAGGGACTTGGCGCTTCCCCCGGTGCCGCTTGCGGTCAGATCGTATTCACCGCTGACGACGCGGAGGCTTGGAAGGCAGCTGGCAAGAAGGTCGTTCTGGTTCGTCTTGAGACATCTCCCGAGGACATCACCGGTATGAAGGCTTCTCAGGGTATCCTGACTGTCCGTGGCGGTATGACCTCTCACGCAGCCGTTGTTGCTCGTGGTATGGGTACCTGCTGTGTATCCGGATGCGGCGACATCGATATGGACGAGGAGAACAAAAAGTTCACTCTGGCAGGTAAGACCTACCACGAAGGTGACTATATCTCCATCGACGGCTCTAACGGTAACATCTACGACGGTATCATTCCCACCGTTGACGCTACCATCGCAGGCGAGTTCGGCAGAATCATGGCTTGGGCTGACAAGTACCGCAAGCTAAAGGTTCGCACCAACGCTGATACGCCTAAGGATGCGCAGAAGGCTCGCGAGCTGGGTGCTGAGGGTATCGGTCTGTGCCGTACCGAGCATATGTTCTTTGAGGCTGACAGAATCGCGGCATTCAGAGAGATGATCTGCTCCGATACTGCTGAGGAAAGAGAAGTTGCTCTGGCAAAGATCCTTCCTTACCAGCAGGGCGACTTCGAGAAGCTCTATGAGGCTCTCGAGGGTACTCCCGTTTGTATCAGATTCCTGGATCCCCCCCTCCACGAGTTCGTTCCTACCACCGAAGAGGACATTGCTGCCCTCGCCGCTGCTCAGAACAAGACTGTTGAGGAGATCAAGGCAATCATCGCATCTCTCCATGAGTTCAACCCCATGATGGGTCACCGTGGATGCCGTCTGGCAGTCACCTACCCCGAGATTGCGAAGATGCAGACCGCTGCTGTTATCCGCGCGGCTATCAACACCAAGAAGGCTCATCCCGATTGGAACGTGAAGCCCGAGATCATGATTCCTCTGGTTGGCGACGTGAAAGAGCTGAAGTTCGTTAAGAGCGTTGTGGTTGCTACCGCTGACGCTGAGCTGGCAGCTGCAGGCGTTGAGCTTGACTATGAGGTTGGTACCATGATCGAGATTCCCAGAGCTTGTCTGACCGCTGACGAGATCGCTGCCAACGCAGACTTCTTCTGCTTCGGTACGAACGACCTGACTCAGATGACCTTCGGATTCTCCCGTGACGACTCCGGTAAGTTCCTGAACGCTTACTACGACACCAAGATTTTCGAGAACGATCCTTTCGCAAAACTCGACCAGACCGGTGTTGGTAAGCTGATGGATATGGCGATCAAGATGGGCAAACCCGCAAACAAGAACCTCCACGTAGGTATCTGCGGTGAGCACGGCGGCGATCCCACGTCCGTTGAGTTCTGCCACCAGTTGGGTCTCGACTATGTATCCTGCTCGCCCTTCCGCGTGCCGATCGCACGTCTGGCTGCGGCACAGGCTGCATTGAAGGACTAATTTGATTCCCTAATCAAATAAGCAAAACTGAGCCCGTCCGATTTTCGGACGGGCTTTTGTTGTATTTTTTAAACCACCAGCACAGTGCTGGTGGTCATGACTATTTTACCTTAACCATACAAACTCCGCATCGCGGGGGCAGATAAATTTTCAATTTATAAAGCCCGTCGGGATGCTTGTTGGCGGTATAGATATACTCCTTAGAAATTCGGTCAAAGCCGCCGAAGCGCTCCTCATCGGTCGACAAAATCACTCGGTACCTTCCTGCGGCGGGAACGGTCATCCAATACTCGGGATAAGGCTTATCGGGGCTGAAATTCAGCGCAAAGACCAAGCCGCCCCGTTTATACATCAGCACCTGCCCGCCCTCGTCGATATAAAGGCTCTTGGGCTCATAGGCAAGAGTGCGCCGTTCCTTCAACAAATTCACCATTGCCCCGTCAAATGCTTGCAAATCGCCGTATTTCAGATTGGGATCGTCCGCCAAATGCCATTGGCGGCGGCAATAGAAATAGCTCCATCCGTTCCCTTCTCTGGGAAAATCGATCCATTCGGGATGCCCGAATTCATTGCCCATGAAGTTCAGATAGCCAGAGCCGCCCGCGGTCATGGTGACCATGCGGATCATTTTATGAAGCGCCATGCCCCGTTCCACCGTACTGTCGTTGCTGGATTTCGCCATATCAGTATACATCTTGCTGTCGCACAGACGGAACATCACGGTCTTATCCCCTACCAGAGCCTGATCGTGGGATTCCACGTAACCGATATACGCCTCCCCTTTACGGCGGCTGGTAAGCTCATACCAGATATGCCACACGTTCCAATTTTCGTCTCTCACCGTTTTGAGAAGCTTGATCCAAAGATCGGGCTCACCCATGGCAAGGCGGTAATCAAAGCCCACGCCGCCCTCCTCAATGGGCAGGCACATTCCCGGCATTGCCGACATATCCTCCGCAATAGTGATCGCCTTGGGATTGACCTGACGAATCAACTCGTTAGCAAGCTGAAGATAGGTAATGGCTTCGGTATCGGTATTCATGGAGAAATATTTGGAATAGTCGGTAAAGGCTGCCCCCAAGCCGTGATCATGATAGATCATGGAGGTCACTCCGTCAAAGCGAAAGCCATCAAAGTGATACTCCTCCATCCAGAATTTCAGATTGGACAAAAGAAAATGAAGAACCTCGTTTTTATTATAATTGAAGAGCTTGGTTCCCCACGCCGGATGATCACCTCGCGGACCCTCATGAAAGAACTGATAGGCCGTGCCGTCGAACTCGTTGAGTCCCTCTGCCGTATTTTTGACGGCGTGGGAGTGAACCACGTCCAACAGCACCGCAATTCCCATGGTATGAGCGGCATCGATCAATTCCTTCAATTCATTGGGAGTACCGTATCGAGAGCAAGCCGAAAAGAAGGAAGAAACCTGATAGCCAAAGGAACCGTAATAGGGATGCTCCATAATCGCCATGATCTGAATGGTATTATAGCCAAGTGCCTTGATCCGAGGCAAAATATTCTCACGGAATTCCGCGTATGTACCGATCCCCTCTTTTTCCTGCGCCATGCCGATATGACATTCATAAATAAAGGGGTGAGCGGAAGGCGTAAAGGATCGTTTTTTCCAACGGTATGGAGGCTCATCCACGATAATACCGCACCAAGCGTAGGTCACGGGATCCTGTTCCACGCGGCGGATATATAGAGGGATCCGCTCCAGCAGTTGTCCGCCGTGGCGAACGATGGTTTTGACACGGCATCCGTCATACAGGGTATCCCTTCCCTTCAGAATAAGCTCAAATACGCCGTTTCCCAAAGGCGTCATTCGCCAATCCAACCACCGCCAGTCGTTCATATCTCCCGTGAGATAGACCTCCTGTGCGGCAGGTGCCCATTCGCGATAGACCCATCCCGTGTCGGTTCTATGGAAGCCGAAATATTGGTGACCGTTGGCAAAGTCCAAAAGACTTCCCATCTCTCCGACAAGCTCTTTCCGTTTTCTTCGATAATTCTCCATCCGCTGATTGATGTCCGCCTCAAAGGGCAACAAATCGGGATCGTATGCAAAGATCTTGTAACGCATGATAGCCTCCTTTATCGTGAAATTCAAAGGAATCGGATCGATCCCCTATCCAAGTCCATTATAACAAAAAAACAAACAATTGTCAATAATTTACCAAGAAAAGGGAACGAGGTTTACAAACCCGCTCCCTTTTTTCTTCGATTTTATTTCCTATAATACACGTAAAAGGCAATCACAGTGCGCTCTATGCCGCCGTGCTCCATATCGGGTCCCGTCAGGACTACACCGTCCTTGGAGAGAAGCTCCCAGATCTGCAGATCGTCAATGGGACAGCGAAAAATCACGTCAGAGGAGGCATAGACCAGCAAACAATCCTCGTGAATGTTCAGGTGTCCGTCTCTGCCTATGACCTCGTCCACGTCGTTTCTCTTTTCCGTCACGTAACGAATGTGACGTCCATTGATCGAAAGTGCCATTTCCCGACGAAATTGCTTGGATTCGGGATTCTTTTTCTTCCATCTTGAAAGCAGTCCCATACCTTTACTCTCCTTTTTTGGACAATGGAGTCGTTTTTTCAATCAAAATCAGAGCCTCGCCCGACTGAA
This sequence comes from Clostridia bacterium, assembly GCA_017463065.1. Lineage (GTDB taxonomy): Bacteria > Bacillota > Clostridia > Oscillospirales > CAG-272 > HGM12713. The sequence goes on along the minus strand of JAFTPX010000046.1, from coordinate 86,762 downwards.
CCGTTCCGCCATATGGCTTTCCCGTCAGCAGATCGACTTGCTTGTGTTCCATGGGATAAGCCACGTCGGTTTCTCCCACATTGGATAGCACGGTGAGCCGTTCCTCATCCTTTTCCCGCACAAACGCCAGCATACCGCCCTCGGCATATTCCACCCGAAACTCTCCGTCCGCAAAGGCGGAATGCTCGGTTCGGATCTGACCCAATTTCCGATAGAAGGTCAACAAGTCCTCGTTCTGATTTTTCCACGGATAGGGTCTGCGGCAGAAGGGATCATGATAGCCCTCCAAGCCCGCCTCGTCTCCATAAAACACCGAAGGAACACCGTACACGGTGTATTGCAGAGTCGCCGCCAGCTTCAGCAGCTTTAATCCCCTTGCCCTCTGTTCCGAAGTCAATCGCTTTACCGAAAGTGTATCGTTAGATTCTCCCTCTACCCGATCCTTTCCTTCACCCAAAACTGTGAGGATCCGTTCGGTATCGTGAGTACCAAGCAAATTCATCAAGCTGTCGCAAACGCATTTGGGATAGGTGGCATAGATCTCCTTCAGGATATCCGCAAGAAATTTCGCGTCCGAATCCATCAGATAGTGCAAAATTCCGTTGCGAACGGGATAGTTCATCACGCTGTCCAGCTGTCCGCCAAGGAAATAGCGACGACGTTTCCCGTACGCTTCCTTCAGGGCGGCATTCTCCCAGACCTCACCGATGATCACCGCATCCTGGTCGGAAGCATCCTTCACCGTCTCTCTCAACTCATCCAAAAAGTCGTTGCTCAGCTCGTCCGCTACGTCAAGCCGCCAACCGCCGATACCCATGCGCACGTACTTTTCACAAACGCCCCCACGCCCCACGAGAAATTCTCGGCAAGCGTCGCTTTGGGGATTCAGCTTAGGAAGAATATCGATCCCCCACCACGTTTCGTATTCATTGGGATATTGCCTGAAGCAATACCAGCTTCGGTAGGGAGACTGGGGATCGCTGTACGCACCTCCTCCGCCGTATTCGCCTTCCCGATCAAAATACAAGCTGTTGCTTCCCGTATGATTAAAGACACCGTCCAGAATCACACGGATGTCCATTTCCTTGGCTTTTTCCAGCAGTGCCCCCAGAGCCGCCTCTCCTCCAAACATTCCATCTACCTCAAGGTAGTTTCCCGTATCGTACTTATGATTGGAATAGGCTTGGAATATAGGACTGAGATAGATCACGCCCACACCCAAGGATTTCAGATATTCCAGCTTTTCGGCAACACCCCAAAGGTTTCCTCCAAAAAACATATTGTTGGCAAGCTTATCTCCGTTCTTTTTCGCGTATTGGGGAATGCCGCCATCCCAGTCCTCGTTCATGATCACGTCACTTCTCTTTGCCACACTTCCCTTTCCGCAAAAGAAGCGATCCACAAAAATATGGTACATGATCCGCCCCTTAAACCATTCGGGTGTCACATAGTCTTTGTCGTAAACCGTCAGAGCAAACCGTCTGTCCGAATGAGGCTGAAGGGTAAAATCCACCTGATTATGGGTAGAGGTAAACACCGTGTTCACGCCCCGAAGGAACAAAAACTCATAGAAAAAGAGACCCCTTCCTTCCGTTCCGCAAATCTCCGCCGTATCCAGCGAAAGCGTATAACGGTCAATTCCATTTTCGATCCCATCAAAGCGCAACGGCAGATCTCTGTCCTGTTCGCCATCCCGACAAATACGCAGAACGACCGCCGAAGCCCCGAGCTCTCTCGGGACTGCGACGGTATACAATATTTTCTCACCGACGGCGAATGCCCCCCTTGCGGAGGCATCCGCGCCGTTTACTGTTTTTCGAATCACCGGAAGAACCGGATTGGAAAACTGAATCAGCATCAAGACTTCCTTGTTCTCTTTTTATTCACAGGTGCCGAGGGATCCTTAATCATGCGCTCCAGATTCCAGATCTGCTTTGCGTAATCGTTGATAGAACGGTCTGCGGCAAAGTAACCTGCGGAGGCAATGTTCATCAGGGACATACGGTTCCACTTTTCCTTGTCCTGATAATCCTCAATCGCCTTTCCTCTGGTCATATGATAAGACTCAAAATCGGCAAGACACATATACGGATCGGCAATACCGGGACCAGAAAGCAAATAATTCGCAATTTCGGAGAAGGACTGTCCCGCAAATCCGATATTCAAGGCGTTAATGATTCTCTTCAAACGCTCATTGTTCGCATAGTACTCCGCGCAGTTGTAGCCACGAAGCCAGATGTCGTCTACCTCGGCACTGGTCAGACCAAAGATATACATATTATCCTTGCCTGCCGCCGCCAACATTTCCACGTTTGCGCCATCCAACGTACCGATCGTCATGGCACCGTTGATCATCAGCTTCATACAACCCGTGCCGCTGGCTTCCTTACCTGCCAGAGAGATCTGTTCACTGATCTCCGCTGCAGGAATTAGCGCTTCGGCAAGGCTTACGTTGTAATCCTCAAGGAATACAACCGCCAGCTTCTCACGAACCTGAGGATCGTTTTCAATTTCCTTACCCAAGCAGTAGATCAGCTTGATGATGTTCTTTGCCATATAGTAGCCGGGAGCCGCCTTGGCACCGAACAAGAAGGTTTGAGGCTGAAAATCCGCGTCGGGATGATCCTTGATATCCAGATACAGTCCGATGATATTCAACACGTTCAACAGCTGACGCTTATACTCGTGCAACCGTTTGATATGCACGTCATACAACGAATGCGTATCAATGGCTCTACCCGTCTTCTTATACAGATGATTGGAAAAGGCAATCTTGTTTTCGTGCTTAATTCGTCTGACCTCATTCAACACGGTTTGGTCATCCGCAAACTTCGCGAACTCACGAAGCTCCTCGGGATTGTGGCGATAGCCCGTACCAATGGTATCATCCAACAGCTTTGCCAGCTGAGGATTGGAGTAGCACAGCCAACGGCGGTGCGCAATTCCGTTCGTTACGTTACAGAATCGCTCGGGGTACATAGCATAGAAGTCCTTGAAAATAGACTTCGTCAGAATCTCGGAGTGCAGCTTAGATACACCGTTAGTGGAGTGAGAGCCAACCACACAAAGATTTGCCATACGAACCTGACCGTAACCAATGATACTCATTTTGGAAATACGGTTCCAGTTACCGGGGAATGCCTGCCATGCGTCGCGGCAGAAGCGCTCGTTGATCTCCTTGATAATCATATGGATTCTGGGCAGCTTCAGGCGGAACAGATCCTCGTTCCACGTCTCCAACGCCTCGGGCATAACGGTATGGTTGGTATACGCGCAGATCTTCACTACGGTATCCCATGCTTTGTCCCAATCAAAGAAATAGTCGTCAATCAAAATACGCATCAACTCGGGAATACAAAGAGCGGGATGGGTATCATTGATATGAATCGCAACCTTATCCGCCAGATTATCCAACGTTCCGTATACTGCCATATGGTCGCGAATAATGCTCTGACAGGAAGCGGACACCATAAAATATTGCTGAGACAAACGAAGGAGCTTTCCTTCAATGTGGTTGTCGGAAGGATACAATACCTTGGAGATCAGCTCAGCGTTGGTGCTTTCCTCCATAGCACGGGTATACTGACCCTGCGTAAACAATCCCATGTTGAAATTGTGAATGTTTCTGGACTTCCACAAGCGAAGCTGGCTGACCGCCTTGCTGTCAGCACCCGAAATCATCATGTCATAAGGAACTGCCTCGATCTCCTCGCAATCCTCGTACAGGATCTCCAGATGTCCGTCTTTCCAGTTTTCCTTCACGTGACCACCCATCTTGACGTGATAGATACGGTCGGTTCTGGGAACCAGCCATACCTCACCGCCGGGAAGCCAGATATCGGGAAGCTCCACCTGCATACCGTCCACGATCATCTGCTTGAACAAACAGTATTCATAGCAGATAGAAAATCCCGTTGCGGGGTAGTCCAGAGATGACAGCGAATCCATAAAGCAAGCAGCAAGACGACCAAGACCGCCGTTTCCAAGTCCCGCGTCCGACTCGCACTCGTACAGATCCTCCAAGTCAAAGCCAAAATCCTTCAGGGCGCTTTTGTAAGTCTCATTCAATCCGAGATTACAAAGATTGGTCTTCAAAGAGCGTCCCAACAGGAACTCAATACACATATAATAGACACGCTTTCCGCCCTTGGCATTGACCTCTTGCTTAAAGTCTCCTCTTTTTTCCGTAAGAATGTCTTTAATCGTCATTGCGACAGCCTTATACATCTGGTCGCGGGAAGCCTCCTTCGGCGAACAGCCAAAATAGCGGGAGAGCTTTGCCTCAACAATTTCTTTTATGTCTGATTTCTTCAGGTTGTTAGCCATTTCTGTTTATTCCTTTCCAATAGCTGTCGGATTCCCCGACCCCCTGCCGTCTGGCAGCAAAATTATATTACAGGGATGCGTACATCTCCAAATACTGTACTGCGGAAGCGTTCCAAGAGAAGTCGGTGCGCATAACGCGGCTGACCAGCTTCTTTCTCTTGTCTTCGTTACACCAAAGATCAATGGCGGCACCCGTCCGTTCTGCCAGCTCCGCAGAGGAGTAGTTCGCAAAGGTAAAGCCGTTTCCGTGGATCTGACCCTTCTCCTCCCAGTAGCCCTTGATAGAGTCATACAGACCGCCCGTCTCACGGGTCACGGGAATTGCGCCGTACCGAGAAGCAATCATCTGTGACAAGCCGCAGGGCTCGCTCTTGGAGGGCATCAGGAAGATATCTGTAGCGGCGTAGATCCGCACCGCAAGATCTCTGTCATAGGTCAACAAGGCTCTGACCTTGTGGGGGAACGCAGACTCCAGCCCCGCAAAGAAGCTTTCGTAAACCGCCTCGCCCTTCCCCAGCACAACCAGCTGTACGTCACGGGTACTCATCAGCTCATACGCCATTTCTCGGATCAGATCCAAGCCCTTGTGAGACGCCAATCTGGAGATCACCGAAATCAGCGGAACGTCGGTCCGTTCAGGCAAGCCGATCTCTCTCTGCAGTGTCGTTTTGTTTTCGTACTTCGCGGGAATCGAACGCCACGTAAAGTTCTTTGCCACGCTGTTCTTTCTTGCAGGGTTATAATACTCGTAATCGATACCGTTCAAAATACCGCACAGCTTGCAAGAATGCTCCTCTAACAAGCGATCCAAGCCGTGAGCATACTCTGCAGAGCGAATTTCCTCGGCGTAACGGGGACTCACGGTGCTGACCTTGTTGGCACAAACGATAGCACCCTTCATCAAATTGATGCATCCATCGTATTCCACGATCTCTCGTTCGAACTCACCCAGCTCAAATACGTCTCCCAAGATGGAAAAATCGTACTTGCCCTGATATTCAATGTTATGAATTGTAAATACCGTTTTAATAAACTCATATCCCTCGATCTGACGGTATTTGCGATCCAGATAAACCAGACTCAACGCCGCCTGCCAATCGTGGGCATGGATCACGTCGGGATAAAAGCCAACGACACCCAGCATATCGATTGCCGCCTTACAGAAAAACGCGAACCGCTCGCCATCGTCAAACTGACCGTAAAGAGATCCTCGCTTGAAATAATACTCATTATCGATAAAGTAATATTTCACTCCATCCTTCACCAGACTGTAAACGCCGCAATACTGCCGTCTCCAAGACAAGGAAAGCTCATATTCCACTTCCAAGGTCATCTGAGAACGCCAAGTGTCCGATACCGCGCCATACAGGGGCATCACCACGCGAACGTCAGCCTCTCCCTCTGCCGCTTTTTGAATTGCCGCGGGAAGAGATCCAAGCACGTCGCCCAAACCGCCCGTTGCAGCAAAAGGCATTGCTTCCGCGCCGATAAACAAAATCTTTTTCATACCTTTTCCCTCTATGTATGTTATTTTAAGATATATTTTAACTCAATATACATTATATCATAGTTTTTCTTTTTTTGCAATCCCGATTTTACCGAAAATAACACAAAATTTATGCTCAAAATCAAGGAAATGCCGTTGAAATCAACGGCATTTCGAAAAATATTACACCATTGTTCCCTTGGGAATAAAGAAGGGCATGGATTCATGTCCCGAAAGAACTCTTTCGTCACGAATCACCACATTTTTATCGGCAATAACACAGTTCAGTGAAGCATTATTACCCGTAAAGGTATCCTGCAAAAGAATCGAATTTTTCACCACGGTTCCCTTGCCTACCCGAACCCCTCGGAACAGAATGGAATTCTCTACCGTTCCTTCAATCACGCATCCGTCTGCCACATAGCTGTTGGTTACCTTGGAGTCGCCCGTATAACGGGTGGGAGCGGAATTGCGAAGCTTGGTATAAACAGGACGACCCGTCACGTTGAATAGTCCGTTCCGAACCTCGGGATCCAGCAGCTTCATCGAATTCGAAAAATAGCTTTCCAGCGAGGTGATCTGAATATAAATTCCTTCATAGAGATAACGGAAGAATCGGGCCTTGCCAACCCGTCCCCCCACGATATCCCGATAAAAATTGGTATATCCGTGAGCACCCGCATCACTGATTGCGTTCAAAAGGAACATTCTGTTCGCCACCATCACGTTGGTACTGATCTCTGAGACCTGTGCGCCCGTCATATAGGAGGACACCTCGGTAATTCTTCCCTCCTCGTCAGAAAGAATCACGTGGCTTCCCCGCGCGACACCCGCTCCGTCAGCGGGAACCTTTCTCGTTACGATGGTCAGATCAGCGTTGGTATCAATGTGCTTGGCAATGACCTCGGAAAGATCGATATTACAGATACCGTCACAATCCGAAAGAACAATATAATCCTCATCACAACGGGAAATAAAGTCGGAAACACCCATCAACGCTTCCAGACGGGAGGTATAAAGCCGTCCGCCGTTGGCGTCATATGTAGTAATGAAGGGAGGCAAAATCTTAATTCCGCCCGACCGTCTCGCCAAATCCCAGTCCTTACCCGTTCCGATGTGATCCATCAGGGACTGATAGTTGTTATGGGTAATAATTCCGATCTTGTTGATTCCCGAATTCACCATATTGGAAAGGGGAAAGTCCACCAAACGGTAGCGGCATCCGAAGGGGACGGACGCCATGGTTCTGACGTTGGTCAGCTCCGAAATGGACGAATTATGAATATTGGAAAAAATTAATCCTGCAACTCCCATGTTAATTCTCCTCCTTTGCCTGAATATCTGAACTGTCGGATATCATTTCATTTGCGCCGATCACTATACCGCTCGGAACAGCAACTCCCGTGCCGATGACCGTAATTCCCTTTGCCTTTTTCTGTTCTTCGCCGACACGGCAACCCTTTCCGATCGTTACACCCGTGTCTACGATCACGTAATTCACCTCAGCATCCTCGCTGATCTCCACGTCTTCCATGATTACCGAGTTGGCAACCACCGCGTTTTCCATCACCCGAACGCCTGCGCCAAGCACGGAATTTCGAACCGTTCCGTAAATCTCACATCCCTCCGTAATGGTGCTGTTTTCGATCACGGCATTCGGTCCTACCACCTGCGGCGCGTGCGGATCGTGACGGGAATAAATCCGCCAATCCTCATCGTCCAAAGAAAGCTCGGGAGCATCACCCAAAAGATCCATATTTGCTTCCCACAAGGACGCAATGGTTCCCACGTCCTTCCAGTATCCCGAGAAGGGATATGCATACATTCTTTGCTGATTTGCCAGCATCGTGGGAATAATATTCTTACCGAAGTCATTGGAACTGTTGGGATCTGCCGCATCCTCCTTCAGGTAGCGGAACAATACGTCCTTGGAGAAAATATAGATACCCATGGAAGCACTGGTGCTTTCGGGGTTCTTTGGCTTCTCCGCAAATTTGTAGATTCGTCCTCCCTCGTCGGCACTCATGATACCGAAGCGACTTGCCTCCTTCAGCGGAACGTCAATCACGGCAATGGTACAATCCGCATTCATTTTCTTGTGATAATCCAGCATCTTCGCGTAATCCATCTTGTAAATATGGTCGCCCGACAGAATCAGCACATAATCGGGATCGTAGCGATCAATAAATTCCAGATTCTGATAAATCGCATTAGCGGTGCCCTTGTACCAGTCGGCACCCTTCTTGCCCTGATAGGGAGGCAATATCTTGACTCCGCCAAAAGCACGGTCCAGATCCCAAGGAAGACCGTTTCCGATATATTCATTCAACACAAGCGGTTGATACTGAGTAAGTACGCCTACCGTGTCAATTCCCGAATTGACACAGTTTGACAGCGGAAAATCAATAATCCGATACTTTCCACCATACGGAACTGCAGGCTTCGCGGTTTTTTCGGTCAAAGCATAGAGACGGCTTCCCTGACCGCCAGCCAAAAGCATGGCTACACATTCTTTCTTTCTAAACATAATTACCTCCGTTTGTTTTTTATTTATTGTCTTTAAAAATCGAACCACAAATCAAGCTTTGTCCGCCCGCAGTCTTTGACAGTCGGAAACGGTCTTTCCCGTTTTCTTTTTACAACGCAGAACCGACATGCCGAGAGGGGGGATTCGCAATCGAAGCGAAGCGGGCAAATAATTCTCGGGCTGTCCCACAGCACGAAGGTTTCCCGTATTGATCACTCCGCTTCCGCCAAAGGACTCATCATCCGAATTAAAAATCTCCTCGTAGATTCCATCCACAGGCACTCCGATGGGATACTCTTCTCTCGCCACGGGTGTAAAGTTGATCACCACAATGACCTCATCTCCCTTTTTATCGATTCGGCGATACGAGATCAGGCTATGATCCCGATTGTCCGCGTCGATCCATTGAAATCCGTCCCAAGAATCGTCGATCTGCCACAGAGCGGGGGTCTTCAGGTACAGATGATTCAAACAGGAAATATACCGTTGATACTTCGCGTGTGACTCATATTCCAGCAAAAACCAATCCAGCTCCTTATCCGAGCTCCATTCAGCAAACTGTCCAATCTCATTTCCCATAAACGACAGCTTTTTACCGGGATGGGTCATCATATACCCCGCAAACGCACGGGCAGAGGCAAATTTCTGCCAATAATCCCCCGACATTTTATCCAGATAGGACTTTTTGAGATGAACCACCTCGTCATGGGAAATCGGGAGAATGTAATGCTCCCCAAAGGCATACGTCATAGAGAACGTAAGCTTCTCATGGTGATATTTCCGATAGATGGGGTCCAGCTCAGCATAGGACAACGTATCATTCATCCAGCCCATGTTCCATTTCATATCGAAGCCAAGCCCCTCGTTTTCAAAGCCCGTGACGTTTGCCCATGCGGTAGACTCCTCCGCGATCATCAACACGTCGGGATGGTATTCCTTGATACAGGAGTTCAGCTTGCGAAAAAAGGCAATCGCCTCCAGACAACGGTGATCCCCGTACACGTTGGGAACCCATTCTCCCGGCGCTTTATCATAGTCCAGATACAGCATCGACGCTACGGCATCTACACGCAGCCCGTCCACATGGTAGTTCTCTACCCAAAACATCGCATTGGATACCAAAAAGCTTTCAACCTCGTTCCGTCCCACGTCAAAGCGTCTGGTTCCCCACCCCGCATGCTCCATGCGGTCATATCCCTGATATTCATACAGCGGTCTTCCGTCGAATTCATACAAGCCATGCTCGTCCTTGGGAAAATGAGCGGGAACCCAGTCCAGAATCACGCCGATCCCAGCCTCGTGCATGGAATCCACAAACCCCATCAGCTCCCGCGGCGTTCCAAATCTTGCGGTAGGCGCATAGTAAGAGCAAACCTGATACCCCCAAGAACCGTCAAAGGGATGCTCCATTACGGGCATCAGCTCCACGTGGGTATATCCCATCTGCTTCACGTAAGGCGCAAGCTCCCGTGCCAGCTCTCCATAGGTATAATAAGAGCCGTCCTCGTGCCGCTTCCACGAGCCAATATGCAATTCGTAAATATTCATAGGCTCGGCGTACATCTTTCCCGCTTTTTGGCGGCGATACGTTAACCAACCGTCGTCTCGCCATTCGTAGCCGCCGATCTCTCCGATCACCGTAGCGGTTTTGGGCGGACATTCGGTCAATACGCCGTAAGGATCGGACTTATAAACCGTTTTCCCCGATCCAATGATCTTATATTTATACTTATCACCGAGCTTTGCTCTTTCCTCCGTGATTACCGTCTCCCAAATGCCGCCCTGGGTAATATGATTCATCGGATCCTGATCGGTCCAGCCGTTGAAATCCCCTACCACAAAAACACGTTCCGCATTAGGCGCCCAGACACGAAAGACAAAGCCCGTATCCGTACGGTGCACCCCCATATATTCGTACGCCTTGTAATTGGTTCCTTGGTGGAACAAATAAGGCGCAAGCATATTTTTTGACTGCATTGCCAATACCTCTTCCCGAGTAAAACTTCCTTTTTCTTATTGTTCCAAAACGAACGGAAATCTATACCGCTCCTTTATTCCATTTCAGTATAAAAAATAATTTCATCGGGAAAGCACATACCCAGCTTTTCACGGGCAATACGAATTTTAAAGGTATCGTCCAAGGGTGCGTCAATGAGATATTGAAGCTCCTCGATCTCATCGTTCAACTGCTCAATATACGCCTCGTCTTCTTTTTTGTCCTCCATGATCTCATTGTACTGCATCAAACTCCACACGAAAAAGACAACAGAAAAAACGAACAGCAGAACAAGGAATCCTTGTATCAACAGCGTAGCTATTGTCTTTTTACCTGTAAAATACTTTTTCAGTGTCATGGGGCCTCCGTGTCATGGTTCGTTTTTGCTTTATTTGGCGCAATAGGAAGGAATCCGATTTTCGCTCGCTTCCTCAAAATTGCTTCTTTACTAATAGTATACACTCTTTTTCGTTTGTTTGCAATAGTTTTTTTGATATTTTTACTGATTTTTTTAATATATTTTTCCAAAAAATCGAAAAAAGTCACAAATGGACGAAATATCAAAAACATAAGGATGCTAACCAAAGCCCGCACGCCGAACACGATAATTTCGGATACCGCCGTCACCAGTTTCCCCACGGTAAAATAATACAAAACAAAGCCCACAAGCAATGCGACGACGGTATACAAACGAAATTTACCGTGATTAAAATAATAATTCAAAATCACCGTTCCTACGCCGGCCGAGCAAAGCAAAAAAACATCCTGCGCAAAAATCAGGATCGGCAATACTCTGTGCGCCACCTTGCTCTCCGTAGCGGTACGAAGCGGTCGCTTCAGAATCGGCAATGGGCGCTCATACAGGCAATCCAACCGCTTCCCCACATAACGAACGCCAAGCAATACCCTGCTGATGCGAAACAGATCGTTCATCACGCCCATTGCCACACCGAACAGAAAAGAACACACGAGCAACCAAAACAAAAGAACAGGAGAAATTGCCATTCCGCTTACCGAAACAATTTCCCGAAGAAGCCTTTTTTCTCCTCTCCGTCCTCCGTGGAATAAAAGATACCGTCGATTTGTCCACCGAGTGTCACGATCCCTTTATCCGTATCCAAGACACCGATCTTAAGATCCCGTCCTTCTATGGTCATATCGCCCCCTGCCGTACGCAAGACTACCTCTACGTCGTCAAAGCGATCCACCTCTTTGACACCGCATATTTTCATTTCTCTTCTCATGGTCACCGTAAATTCATGATTCCGCTTCTCGGTTTGTCCGTTCATAAAAAACCTCCGCACTGATGTAATTCATCATATGCGGAGTGTTTTGGGTTTATTCGTTATTCTTCTATAATCTCATACATGTCGACGGCATCCGCCTTGGCAACGGAGTCCTTTACCGTGAGCACCTTGAGCTTGAGGGTTCTCTGCCCAAAGGTGATCTCGATCACGTCCCCTTCCTTTACGTCATAGGATGCCTTAGCGCGTCTGCCGTTGACTGATACGTGCTCGGTGTCGCAAGCATCGTTTGCCACCGTTCGCCGCTTGATAATTCTTGATACCTTCAAATATTTATCCAATCTCATATCTTCTCTCCGAAAAAGCCGAGAGCGGTCGAATCTCTCCAACCGCTCTCAAATCAGCAATTAGTTTACAGCGTCCTTCAGAGCCTTGCCTGCAGCAAATGCGGGATGCTTGGAAGCCGCAATCTTGATGGTCTCGCCGGTCTTGGGGTTACGACCTTCTCTTGCCGCTCTTTCCTTAACCTCGAAGGTACCAAAGCCGATCAACTGAACCTTATCGCCAGCCTTCAGTGCTTCTGCGATTGCCTCGGTCATAGCGTTAACAGCTGCCTCAGCCTCTTTCTTCTTCAATCCGGACTTCAATGCGACAACTTCAACCAACTGTGTCTTGTTCATGATTTTTCCCTTTCTTTTTCTTTAGATTTGAGCGGAAGACGTTCTCCCGCAAGCTGACAGTATCATTATAGCACACTTTTTTTCAAATAGCAAGGGTTTTTTTGCTTTTTTCCCAAAATATTATTAGTTTTTTGCTTTTTTATGTTTATTTTCATCCCAAATTCGATTCAACTCGGAGACACTCATCTTTTCCATTTCCCTGCCGCTCTTCAAAACGGCATCTTCCACGATTGCGAATCGGTCAATAAATTTAACCGTGGCGTGATTCAGGGCGACCTCGGGATCGATCTTCAGCTTTCGGCAAAGGGACGTAACGGTAAGAAGCAGATCTCCCATCTCCTCCTCCGCTCTGGCATCGCTCTCTCCCGAGGACAGTGCCGCCTCCAGCTCGGCAAGCTCCTCCCGAACCTTTTCCATCGCCTCATCCGCATCGGCAAAATCAAAGCATTTTGCTTTTTTCCCCACCTTTTCCGCTCGCATCAGGGCAGGAAGCATGGGGGGAATCGCGCGGAGCTTATCGGTAACGGTTTTCCGTTTCTTTTCCTCACTTTTGATCTTTTCCCAGTTGACCAACACCTGATCGGATGTGTCCGCATCCACCCCACCAAATACGTGAGGATGACGATGGATCAGCTTGGCGCAAATATCGTTTGCCACGTCGTGAATATCAAATCGGTTTTCTTCGGTTTCGATCTGGGCATGGAACACTACCTGCAACAATACGTCTCCCAGTTCTTCTCGCAAAAGCACGGGATTTTCGGTATCGATTGCCTCGATCACCTCATAGGTCTCCTCAATCAAATCCTTTCGTATGCTCTTATGATCCTGCTCCCGATCCCAAGGACATCCCTGCTCCGACCGAAGCACCTCCAATATCATCACCAGATCTTCAAAATCATATTCGTTTTTCTCCAAAAGCATTTGGATTTTTTCATTGACTGTCATCGTCGTTTTCCTCTTTTTATTCTTTTTATTTCCCATCGGAGTTATTATCCATCCGTTCGAGGCTTCTTACGGTTTTCTCCGAAGTGTTTCCATCGATTTAAAAGCTGGGTTCCCATCGGCAACAATGCGATATCTTCCTCCGTAACGATTCTCAAAAGCAACGCGAAGATTCCGTATACCAGAACCGCCGTAACAACGGCACTCAAAAAAGCCACCGTGCCGTTTTCCGTCCACCGCTCCATAGGCAAATAGACTGCCAGCGAGCCAAGGATCGCAAAGGAGGATGCCGCCAAGGGCTTGCACCACACCCGAAAAAAGCCACTGACACGCTGCCCTTTAGGTACACAAATACCGAGAAAATAAAAATTCATTGCCGTCACGGTCAAATTGCAAAAGAAGGTACTGATAGGCGCACCGTATACCCCCACCGAGGGAATTCCAATCAAGCCATACGCCGTTACGATCTTGACCACCGCCCCCACCGCCATGGAAAGGATTGGCTTTCCCGTGCACCGATAGGATTGCAGAATTGCGTTGGTCGTCGTAATCAAGCCGGAAAAAAGAATCGAAAAGCCCAACAGAGAGAGCAAGGGGGCGGCAACCGCGATCGCCTCCTCCTCTCCCGAAAACAGTAGAGACAGGATTGGGCGGGCATACACGGCGATCCCCATAGAGGCAGGCATAGCGAACAAGACCGCCACACGAATCGAGCGATCCGTAACCATTGCCTCCTCCTCCCTCGATCGGCTTTCAATCGCCGCCGAAAGCTTAGGAACCAAAGCCAGTGAGATTGGCGTGATGAGAGATGGAATCAAGCCAAACACGGGGACGGCAAGGGTCGTATAAGAGCCGTAGATTGCATTCGCCTCCGCCGCGCTCATACCCGCGGTCTGCAAGCGACGCATGATCAAGGTCATATCGATCAGTCGTGTCACGTTCAAGACTGCCGAGCTGACGGTGATGGGAACGGCAATCCGCAACAGCGTGGAGAAGGGTTGTTCCTTCTCGGCGATCAGGGATACTCGCTCCTGCCGATTGGGATCCGCCGCCTTTAATAAAAACAAATACAGGGAGGAAAGAAGAGTACCCAAAGACAAGCCCAATACGGCAAATGCCGCCACGGACGGAATATCCATTCCCTTTTTGAGGGCGATGGAGGCGAACCAAACACCAAAGATCAGCTTTCCGAACGCCTCGATCAATTGAGAGATTGCAGTAGGCGCCATACGGTGAAAGCCTTGAAAATAGCCTCTTACCGCACTGGAAAAACACACGCAAAACAATGCGGGGGCAATTGCCAAAACGCAAAGGAACGCCCCCTCGTTTCCGATCCAGAGGGAGATCGGCTTTGCAAACGCTAGCATCAGTGCCGTACCGCCACCTCCAAGGATCAAAAAAATGCATAGCGCCGATCGGTAAATACGGCGGATCGAACCAAAGGCTTCCTGCTTTTGCGTGTCTCGCTCACGGCGCGCCGCAATCAGCATGGAAAGTGCCACGGGAAGTCCCGCCGTAGAAATCACGCAAAGCAAGGCGTAAATTTCATATGCCGAATTAAAATATCCCATCCCTTCCGCACCCAGATAGGACAGCATCGGAATCTTGTAGGCAAGCCCGATTACCTTGACGATCACGGTAGAAAGAGACAGGATCAAAACCCCCGACATAAAACCGCCGTCTCTTTTTTCTTTTACTTGCTTTCCTTTTTCCTTTTTCACTCGCTTCACCGCCGTTTTCAAAATGGCGGATATACCACACCGCCTTACTGCCATTGTATTCACGGTCTTTTATCGGTATTCCGTCGTATGTAACGGGAAGCGAGGCACAAAATCAAATAAATTCTTTATAAAGCGAATTGGGTAAAATCAGACGATTGGAAATCACCTCCACCGTCTCCAGCTTGCCGAGAATCCCCTCGGCAGTCTCTCTGTGGGGACTGTCCTTGGAAACGGTAGGAAGAATACGGAAAAGATACGGTTTTAATATGCCAATTTCGTAAGGCATGGTAGAATCCACGAAAACACGACAGGTATGGGCGTAGGGGAAAATATTCTGCTCCTCATTCCGACGCACGCCGCCCCAAAGCCCAAAGGTTCTCTCGGGAGAGGTACCGCGGAAATTATAGTCCCGCACCAGCCGACGAAGCAGGCGGATTTCATTGGGCTCGAAGAGCTGTGCTCCCGTGCGTATGGCACTTTGAGGCGCAATATAAATCCCTACGCTATCATACCCGCAGGCTTCAAACAGCGCAATCACCTCGGGATAAATCGCCTGAATCCCCTCGAAAATAAATACGTCGTCAGGTCCGCTCTCCAGCAGACGGTAGGAAATCCGCTTTCCCGCTTTGAAATCAAACACGGGACAATGACTGCGATCACGGGTAAAAATTTCCTCGGTAAACCGTTGTAATGCCCCAAGGTCGATGGTCTTTACCGAATCGTAATCCACGTTTCCGCTTTCCTGATCCTCCGCTCTCGCATGCAAGACGTCCTTGTCGTAATAAAAATCATCAATGGAAATCGGATGCAAATGCTTACCCCGTTGGGCAAATCGTTCAAGCAACATATTCGCCCCTGTGGTCTTACCCGAGCAGGTTGGTCCCGACAGGCGAAGCAACCGAAGCCCCCGCGTGTCGCAAAGCTCCTCGGCAATGCGATCCAAGCGACGCCCAAAGTCGAGCTCACACCCTCGTATCCAGTCCTTGGCGTTTGCCACCTGCCCATCTGTCACGTCATACAGCTTTTCAAATTGTTTCATAGCACTCCTTTCCTCGGAAGCCCCGAAGGATCGAAGCGTCCGACCTTATAGCAATCCATGCTCCCGATAAAAGCGCTCGGCAATTTCGGCGAAGCTTTGGCTTCGATCCTCCGCCAGATACTCGTAAGGATATTTTTGATGAAACAGTCGTTCGATGTTGCGCGCTTCGGTATAGGAGCCCGTACGATCCACCAGCTTTGTTACCGCTCCCGCACCGGAAGCAAGGATCGTGTGGATCTCCTCCATCATGTAAATATTGTACAGTCCTTCATGCCCAGGCAAAGAAAACCCAACGTTTTCATAGTTTCCCACTGTATTCTTCTGCCTATACATATAATATGGAATATAACCTGCCTGATGTGCCTTGATCTGAGAATAATCCACGCATTTTCCCGCGTCCCCTCCTCGCACCGAATACACGTCGGCGTTCAGGCGAAGGATCTCCGCGGATTTTTTTACACAGAAGGTGTGGACGGTGATATTTTCGGGATTCAGCTGAAGAATATCGTCCATGGTAGAAGAAAATCTGCGGAAATTATCTCCCGGCAGACCCGCGATCAGATCCACGTTTACCGTATGGATCTTCACCCGTCTCGCATCCTCAAAGGCACGGAAAAATTCCTCCACCGAGTGATTTCTGCCGATGCCGCAAAGCACCTCGTCGCAAAGGCTCTGGGGATTGACACTCACACGGGTCACACCGTATTCCTTGGCAATGCGAAGCTTTTCCTCGGTAATGGTATCGGGACGTCCCGCCTCCATGGTATATTCGTCCAACGCGCTCACGTCGGTCAGTGAGGCAATATGAGAAAGGATATCCCGTATTTGCTCCGCATCAAGGATCGTCGGCGTTCCGCCTCCGATATACACGGTTCGAACCCGAAGTCCCAAGCGGTCTGCAAGGACAAAATTCTCACGGATATCCTCCTTCAGACGCACCAGATACTGAGGAATCAAATCCAAGAGTCTTTTGGAAGTATATGAAACGAAGGAGCAATAGGTGCACCGCGAGGGACAAAACGGGATCGAAATATAAATACTGCAATCCTTCGGGGAGGGCTCTCCCACGATCCGCTTCTCAGTGACGGCAATATCCGTCGCCAACGCCGCTTTTTTGGGGATCACCAGATAGTCGGTGGTCAGAATTTTTTTCGTACGGGTCTTACTGATTCCCGCGTCCAGCATTTCCGACGCCACCTTGGAGGGACGAACGCCGATCATCATACCCCATGCGGGACGGTATCCGATCAGCTCTCCCATAGCGGCAAGCACGGCACCGCCCACGGCAAGCTTGAGTGTACGCTCCTCGCTTCGCCCCTCGCTTTGCTCCGCCGCATACTCCGCCTGACGAATCTTTCCCTTCCATTCCACGTGGGCAAACGCCTTTACTCCGTTCCCGATTGGTTCGGAACGAACGTACAGCGAAGGCTCCTCTTCCTCTGCGGCATCCGTCGGCTTTCCCTTCTTTCCGAAATGCTCTCCCGGAAAGAAAATCATGCTCAGGGTCTGAACGTAATATTTATTGACGGGAGAATCCAGTGTAATTTTCATACCATCCTCTTTTCAATCTTTGGTTTATTTTCGATCGGGTCGCAAAACTCTGCTATCCATTGTAATGGTCACGGGTCCATCGCAGGTCATGGCAATCTCCATGTGGGAACCAAACTGCCCCCGCCCCACGTGATGAAGCTGTTCCTCGCACAGATAGGCGAAATATTCGTACAGTCGCTTCGCCTCTGCGGGTGCCGCCGCTCCCATATAATCGGGACGCTTTCCCTTCTTGTAGGAGGCAAGCAAGGTAAAGTTGGAAACGATCAACGCCTCTCCGTCCATATCCTTCAGGGACAGATTCATTTTGTCGTTTTCGTCCTGAAAAATCCGCAAGCCAAGAATCTTCTCTGCCAAGACTTTGGCGTCCTCCTCCGTATCCTCTCTGGCAACCCCCAACAAAATACACACCCCCCTGCCGCACGAGCCGACGATTCTATCTTCTACCGTCACACTTGCCATCTTTACCCGTTGTAATACCGCAATCATAATACGTTCCTTTCGATCTTACGAAAAGCCTCTCGTTACGTCAATTACGCCGTCAATAGATTTCAGACGGGAAACAATGGAACGATAATGCTCAACGTTTTTACAGCTGATCTTCAAATTGATAATAGTCCGTCCCGAATGACTGCTTGTCGTATTGATCTGTAGCAAAAACACCTTCATATCGGACAGCGCCACCGAAATGTCCGCGATAATTCCAAGGCGATCCATCACGTAAACGGTAATCTGCGCCTCATACATATCTTGCTCGGAGGCATTCTGGGAAGCGGCTTCCCAATGGGCGTCTACCCAGCGCTCCGCATTTTCCGGAATAAGCTTGGCATTCTGCACGTTGGGACAGTCGCATTTGTGAATCGAAATACCAAAGCCTTTGGTAATAAAGCCGATGACCTCGTCACCGGGCAAGGGATTACAACAACGGGCAAATTTCACGTAGCATCCCGTTTCTCCGTCCACCACGATACCGCCGCCCGATCGCAGGGTCTTGGGAGTTGCCACCGTTTTGACCTGCTCCACAGTGATGGGCTGCTTCTCCTGAACCTCCGCTTCGGCTGCTTCCAAGGTACGCTCGTATTCGTCCCGAAGCTTTCCCGACAGCTTTCCCATGGAAATACCGCCGTATCCCAGAGTATTATACAGATCATCCGCACTCATAAAGCCAAGTCGCTTACCCACGGCAGCCACCAGTTCGTTTCGCTTCGTCTCGGTACAGCTCTTGGTAAAATGACGGATCTCCGCATCGATCATTGCCTTACCCGCCACGATATTGTCCGCACGCTTTTCTTTCTTAAACCAACCGCGAATCTTCGTTCTCGCCTCGCTGGTTTTGACGATGGTCAGCCAGTCACGGCTGGGTCCCTTGGAGGAAGACGAGGTCAAAATCTCCACGATGTCTCCCGTTTCGGGTATACGGTCAATGGGCACGATGGTTCCGTTGATCTTCGCCCCCACCATTTTATTGCCGACCCCCGAGTGGATCGCATAGGCGAAATCAATCACCGTTGCTCCCTGCGGAAGGGCAATCACATCTCCCTTGGGGGTAAAAACAAAGGTCTCGTCGTGAAAGATATCGGTCTTGAGCGCATTGAGAAATTCATCGGGATCCTTGGCTTCGTCCTCGGTTTCCACCAGACGGGAAATCCATTCCAGCTTTTTATCGATCTCCTCCTTGGATTTTTCTCCCGATTTGTATTTCCAGTGCGCCGCAATACCGTATTCCGCCACGTGGTGCATATCCCACGTACGGATCTGCACCTCAAAGGGGATTCCTTCCCGACCGATTACAGTGGTATGCAGAGATTGATACATATTGGGCTTGGGCGTAGAAATATAATCCTTGAACCGACCGGGAACCGATTTAAACATTTCGTGGATCAAGCCGAAGGCAGTATAACATTCCAATTCGGTATCTACGATGATACGCAAGGCGTAAAAATCGTAAATTTGGTCAAAATTCTTATTCTGATTAAACATCTTCCGATAGATGCTGTAAACTGATTTGATTCTTCCCTTCAGCTCAAAATGGATATGATTTTCCTCCAACCGCTTGGCTACCTGCTTTTGAAGCTTATCGATGAAGCCTACGTTTTCCCCGTATTTTTCCTCAATATAACTCTGGATCTCCGCGTAACCAATGGGGTCAAGATATGAAATGCAAAGGTTTTCCAGCTCCTGCTTCAACTTTTGCATACCCAGACGGTGTGCCAGCGGCGCATAGACGTGCATCGTCTCCAGCGCCGTACTGCGGCGCTTGGGATCAGGCTTAACCGCTAGCGTTCGCATATTGTGCAGACGGTCGCACAGCTTAATAAAAATCACGCGAACGTCACGGGACATGGCAAGCAGCATTTTTCGGATGTTTTCAATATGCGCCTCTTCCTTGTCCTCGATATTCGGAGTTACCAGCTTGGTCAGCCCGTCCACCAGCATCGCCACTTCTTTGCCAAAGCGATCCTCAATCTCCTTCAGATTGGTCTTATCCGAGCAATCCTCCACCGTATCGTGTAACAGGGCAGCACAAATCGAATTGGTATCCAGCCCAAGGCTTGCCACAATTTCCGCAACCGCCACAGGATGAGAGATATACGGTTCGCCGCTGACTCGAAACTGTCCCTCGTGCAACGCCTCCGCATAGTCGCATGCCTGTCGGATTTTCTCCATATTGTAATTTTTTCCCGATGCGTTCAGCATCTCCACAAGACGCACGCAACCGATATATTTTTCACTTGACATCTGTCACAACCTTTCTATCCCCTCTAAGGAAGCGGATCGCGGATCTCCTACGAATCAGTGATCCGTTCAGATCCGAGCGGAACACTGATTGCGAAGCTTTTTCAAAATAGAAGATTTATCAATGCTGGTTTTGGACGCATGGAAAAGCACGCAAAAACGGTAAATATCCTCGTCCAGCTCCTCAATCTCACAGATCTTCAGCTCATTGAGAATCCGAAGAATATACTTGAGCTTTATGTAAGTCATGGAATTTCCTTCCGCGGCACCGTTGATCTGCTTCAGAAGTCCCTTCTGATCCATCACGCTGGTTCCCATTCGAAATTCCCGTCTTAAAATTTTATACACAAGGGCAAAGTCGTCCCGATCTGGCAATACGTTTTCCTCCGCACCGTAGACGGCACCCGCCGCAATCTCCTCATATCGCTTTTTCTGTTCGTCAAAACGGCTTGTAAAGGCTTCCGCCATTCTTGCGTCTTGTACGATCATTTGCACGCTTTGCACGTTTTTATAGTCGTTGATATCAATATGGAACAGTACGTCAATGGCGTCGCCGCACTCAAAGCCAAGCTCTCCCTCGCCGATACCGAAATACAGGGCGGTCAGGCAAATACCGTCTCGCTCCAGAAGCAGGCGGGTATGCTTTCCGCCTCCGATATGGGTGATTTTCTTAACGTTCACGTTCTTTATCACAAAAACAGGAGAAGTATTGCCCACGCCAAAGGGCTCCAGCAAGGAAATTTCCCGCGCGAAATCCATGGTAATATCTTTCATGGAAAGGGCGCAATCCGCCTCCATGCGGATCGCCAACATCTCCTCGGTCAAATGCTTTTTTGCATATTCGTTGATTTTCTGTCGAAATGCCTCTAAATTTCCTCTCTTGACGGTCAGTCCCGCCGCAAGCTCATGTCCTCCGTACTTCACCAACAAATCTTCACAATAAGTAAGCGCTTCGACCAGATTCATGCCCTTGACACTTCGTCCCGATCCCTTTCCGTCATCTAGCGGATTTTCTTCCCCCTCGTTTCCGTCAAAGGAAACCAGAATAGAGGGCAAGCCGTACCGTTCGGTAATTCTGGAGGAAACGATTCCGATAATTCCTTGGTGCCAATAATTGCTATCCAATACGATCACCGTATCGTTTTTCGGATCAAAGGATGCCTCGATCTGATCATAAGCCTCGGTAGCGATTCGATTCTCCTCCGCTTGACGGCGACGGTTGATCTCACAAAGCTCCTCCGCCTGAATCCGTGCCCGCTCCTCGTCTTCTTCCAGAAGTAGGCGAACCGCAATAGCGGCATCGCTGATCCGTCCCGCCGCATTGATTCTGGGAGCAATCCCAAAGCCGATGGTTCCTGATGTAATCTTTTTCGCCGTGTCATCCCCGCTCTTCCGAGAAGAGGATGCCTCGATCAGTGCCCGCAAGCCTGGACGGGCAGACCGCTCCATTCGCTTCAACCCCAAGCTGACGATCAAACGGTTCTCATCCACCACAGGCATCACGTCCGCAATCGTTCCCACCGCGGTCAGATCCGAATATTCCATACAAACACGTCGGATTCCGTTGAGAATCGGCTCTCCCACATCACGACAGCGTTTCATTTCGCAAGCGCAAAGCAGTTTGAATACAACGCCAACGCCCGCAAGCTCCCGAAAGGGATATAAGCAATCCGCCCGATGGGGATTCACCACCGCGCAAGCGGCGGGCAATTCCGCGCGACATTCATGGTGATCGGTCACCACGAAATCCACACCAAGCTCGGCTGCGTACTCCACCTCGGCATTCGCCGTAATTCCCGTATCCACGGTAATGATCAGGCGGGTTCCTTCCCGCGCCAGTGCGTCCACCGCCGCGCAGGAAACGCCGTAGCCCTCCCCTTCCCGTTTGGGAATCTTAATCCCCACCTCGGCGCCAAGCTCCTTCAAATACAGATATAAAGCCGTAACCGACGTGACACCGTCCACGTCGTAGTCTCCGTAGATGGTAATTTTTTCTCCATTCTCCACAGCGGCAAAAATCCGATTCACCGCCGCTTCCATATCGGTAAGAAGATAAGGATCGTGGAAGCCCTCCTGCTCCAATCGCAGGAATCGTTCCGCCGCCTCGGCAGAATGATACCCCCGATTCACCAACAAAACGGCAAAGAGCTCCGAAACGCCCATCGTTCGAGCAATCTCACGGATCTCCGCATCCCGTTTCGCGTCTCCGAAGGTATACGTTTCCTCCCACACCTTCTCTCTTTTGATTTTTTTCATGGGTTTACCTCAATTTTCATTGATCGCGACGGTTTTCCGCCTTTTTTCACTCCAAAAAGGGGGCAAACCGCCCAATCATATTCTGAGCGGCTCGAATACCGTCCACCGCCGCGCTGGTAATGCCGCCCGCATAGCCCGCGCCTTCCCCGCAGGGATAAATCCTGTCATGTCCCAAGGCTGTCATTTCTTCTGTTCTGAGAATGCGGACGGGAGCGGAGGTACGGGTTTCCACTCCGCTAAGAACCGCTTCCGATGCTGCAAAGCCGTGAAGCTTTCGATCAAAGCTGACCAAGCCCCTTCTCAATTCCTCGCAAACAAACGCTGGAAGACAATCGTCCATCGACGCCAACCTCACGCGACCGTCCCGATAGGACGGCAGTACCGACGACGGCTCGGTTCCGCGATTTCCCGAAAGGAAATCCCCCACCGTCTGCATCGGCGCGAAGTAATCCCTTCCCCCCGCCGAAAACGCCGCCCGCTCCAAGCTTCTCTGAAAGGCGATCGCTCCCTCGGGGGTCGCTCCGTAATCCTCGGGACGTACCGATACACAAACGGCGGAGTTAGCATTCCTTCCGTCTCTGGCATATCGGCTCATCCCGTTGACCACGACGCCGCCTTCCTCGGAAGCGGCGGCAACCACCTGTCCACCGGGACACATACAGAAGGTATACACACCTCTGCCCGAGGTGGTATCGGACAAATGATATTCGCCCCGCCCCAGCTTCGGATGCCCCGCAAACCGTCCGTACAAAGCCTCGTCAATCCGTTCTTGCAGATGCTCGATCCGCACGCCCACGGAAAAGGGCTTCGCTTCTACGGCAAATCCGTTTTTCATCAACATACCGTAGGTATCTCTCGCGCTGTGTCCAAGTGCTAAAACCATAGCCGAGCAAGCAATCTCTCCCTTTGTTGTTTCAGCAATCACGCCGCCATCCGCCGATCTGCGGATTCCGTCCAAACGGCATCGGTACAGCACCCGTCCACCCAGCTCTTCTATCCGAAGGAGCATTTTGTCCACGATTCCAACCAAAAGATCGGTTCCGATGTGGGGCTTAGCGGCAGTCAGGATTTCCTCGGGCGCACCGAAATCGCAAAAGCGACGCAACACATACGACGTTTTCGGATCGTTAATTCTGGTCAACAGCTTTCCGTCCGAAAAGGTTCCCGCGCCGCCTGCGCCAAACTGGATATTGGATTCGGGATCCAAACGTCCCTCCTTGACAAAGCGATCGTGAGCACGGCATCGATCTGCCACCGAGTCGCCTCTGTCTATGATCATGGGACGGTAGCCGTGCTCCGCCAACAGTAAAGCGCAAAACAGTCCCGCAGGTCCCATCCCCACCACCAAGGGCGGTGCCTCCTGCCTCCGCTTACCGTAAGAGATCTCTACGGAACGGTCATACAAGGGGGACACGGAATAGTTTAGTTTTTTCGGCAAGGAAACCGTGCCGCCATCCTTCGCCGTTACGGCAACTGAGTAAACCAACAGCACCCGATCCTTTTTCCTTGCGTCCACGGAGCGCTTATAAATATCAAAACGAAGTCGTGCAGGGGAAATCCCTGCACGCTTCAACTCGGATGCGGCAATCGCGCACGCCTCTTGTTCCTCGGCGTCGGGAGATAAACCGATCCCATTTATTAAAAAGCCAACAGTTTTTTCGTCAGGCATGTTCCGATCCTTGTCTCAAAGCGAAGCGATATCACCGGCTTGGGTCATCGCCTGTGTGGAGGAAACGGAATCTGTTCGTCCCTCTTCCCGCTCTTTTTCTTCGATATTGGTTGCGTAAAGCCAAATGACCGCGGCAATCAATACACAAAGGATAAACGCGACGATATTCATTTTTCGATTTTTCTTGACGACGTAAGTACCGTCATCCGACATCATTTCATTTTGTTTCCGCTTCGACATCGATTCCTCCATTCCGCAAGCAAACGAGTTCATTTGCCCTCAAAAGAGCGCTTCTCTTTGCGATGCTTTTTCGCATGATCGTTGGATCCCTGATGGACCAGCATTCTATTCAGCTCCTGTTTGAGGGAATTATAGTTGAAATTTCTCTTCAGATTTCCGTCTACCGAAAGGGAGATCATCCCCGTTTCCTCGGAAACCACGATCACAATCGCGTCACTGATTTCAGACATACCGATCGCCGCCCGATGGCGTGTTCCCAGATTCTTGTCGATATCCTCCTTAGTGGAAAGCGGCAAGAAGCAACCCGCAGCACAGACACGTCCCGCGCGAATGATAACGGCACCGTCGTGCAAGGGTGCGTTGTTAAAGAAAATATTCCGCAAAAGATAGGGGGAGATCGTAGCATCCACGATTACACCCGATTTCACGTATTCGCCAAGCTTCGTAGATCGCTCGATGACAATCAGCGCGCCAACCTTTTCACGGGACAGGTCGCTGACAGCGGAGCAAATTCCGTCGATATCCGCACTAAGAGAAGAAAGATCCTTAGCTCCGTCGGTAATATTCCGAATTCCCGACAAGGGCGTGCCGCCCACCTTTTCCAATGCGCTTCTCAGCTCGGGCTGGAACAGGATCAGAATGGCGATCACACCAATCTGGCGAAAATCACTGAACACAAACCGAATAGCGGGTAGCTCCAACGCATCTCCCACTAAGGAAAGAATCACTACGCAAGCAACACCGATCAAAAGCTTTCCCGCTCGACGGTCCCGAACGAACCGATAAAGGAAGAAGAAAATGATCGAAAGCAAAAGAATATCCACTACGTCAAGCCAACCGATTTGCTTGATCGTGGAAATCACATATTCATCTACGTATACGCAAATATACTTCCATATTTCCGTGATCTGTTGCACCTTGTCACCTCTTTCAAACCCGATCGAAATTTAAGAAATACCCTATTTTAATTATATCATATTCACATCGTGAATTCAAGAACTTTTTTCAGATTCCCCCAAGTTTTTTGCGTTTTTTTGAGCAAAAAAGCTGTTCCATCGCCCCAAGAATCCACAAAGACGCCAAAAACCGCTTTCCCTAGCATTTTTGGATAGGAAAAGCGGTCGTCTTATTTGGAATTTTTTAGGTTTGCGCTAAATGAATCTTTCTTTTGATCAAAATTCGATTGCCTTCTCGATATATGCCTTCAGCTCGGTGATCGGGATACGAACCTGCTCCATGGTATCTCTGTCACGAACCGTTACGCAGTTGTCGGTTTCGGAATCAAAGTCATAAGTAATACACAGAGGGGTACCGATCTCAT
Organism: Clostridia bacterium; assembly: GCA_017463065.1. Lineage (GTDB taxonomy): Bacteria > Bacillota > Clostridia > Oscillospirales > CAG-272 > HGM12713. The sequence goes on along the minus strand of JAFTPX010000046.1, from coordinate 61,031 downwards.
CCTGACGGCGGTAACGCTTACCGATCGAGCCTGCCTCATCGTAATCTACGCTAAAGTATTTGGACAGCTCGGTAAATACGGCATCCGCACCCTCAGAGAGCTTTTTGGACAGAGGCAAAACCGCTGCCTTGAAGGGTGCCAGCGCGGGATGCAGGTGCATAACCACACGGGTATCGTTCTTAGCGGGATCCACAACCTCCTCATCGTACGCATCGCACAAAACGGCAAGCACGCTTCTCTCCACACCAAGACTTGGCTCTACCACGTAAGGAATATAGTGTTCATTTGTTTCGGGATCGAAGTAGGTCAGATCCTTGCCCGAGGTGTTCTGATGCTGGGTCAGGTCATAGTCGGTACGGTCAGCTACGCCCCACAGCTCGCCCCATCCGAAGGGGAACAGAAACTCAAAGTCGGTGGTTGCCTTGGAATAGAAGCAAAGCTCCTCGGGATCATGGTCACGCAGACGGATATTCTCCTCTTTGAGACCGATGGCAAGCAACCAGTCGCGGCAGAAGGAACGCCAGTAGTTGAACCACTCCAGATCGGTACCGGGCTTGCAGAAGAACTCCAGCTCCATCTGCTCAAACTCACGGACACGGAAAATGAAGTTACCGGGGGTAATCTCGTTACGGAAGGACTTACCGATCTGCGCGATACCAAAGGGTAGCTTCTTACGGGTGGTACGCTGCACGCTGACAAAGTTGGTAAAGATACCCTGCGCCGTCTCGGGACGGAGATATACGGTATTCTTCGCATCCTCGGTAACACCCTGGAAGGTCTTGAACATCAGATTGAACTGACGGATATCGGTAAAGTTATGCTTGCCGCAGGTGGGACAAGGAATATTGTGCTCCTCTACAAATTCCTTCATTTCAGCATGGCTGAAGGCATCGATAGGCTTGGGAAGTACAAATCCCGTCTCGGCACACCAATCCTCGATCAGCTTGTCAGCGCGGAAACGCTCATGGCACTCGCGGCAGTCCATCAAAGGATCGGAGAAGCCTGCCAGGTGACCCGATGCCACCCACGTCTGGGGGTTCATCAGAATGGCGGCGTCCAGACCCACATTATACTTGTTTTCCTGAACAAATTTCTTCCACCAAGCCTTCTTGACGTTGTTCTTCAGCTCAACGCCCAGAGGACCGTAATCCCAAGTGTTGGCAAGACCGCCGTAGATCTCGGATCCGGGGAAAATAAAGCCTCTGGTTTTACACAGCGCTACGATTTTGTCCATTGTTTTTTCGGTATTCAGCATGGTTGTAGTCCTTTCTTTTCACACAAAGAATGTCGTTTTGATATAATATATCATTGTATCACAGAGAATGAAAATTGTCAACAAAATCAGCGAAATTTTCTCATTTTCCCGCAATACTCATCTGTCGGATCAGCACGTCGGGGGAACCGAACACGGTAAAGCCCGAGGGAATTCCGAATTCCACGGTATCGGACACAGCTTCGATTGCCTTCAAGAGGTCAAAGAAATTGCCCGCCACGGTAAAGGACTTTACCGCCTCACAAAGCTGTCCGTCCCGAACCGTATATCCCGCGCTTTCAATGGAAAAATCACCCGTCACGGCGTTACAGCCCGCGTGCATTCCCTTGAATTCGGTAATATACAAGCCATCCCCCATGGTTTTCTTCAATCCCTCTCCGCTCTGCTTCCCAGCCGCCAAATAAAAGCTGTAGGGGCTGATCTGGGGAGCGGTAGAATAGCTGACACGCTGACCGTTACCCGTAGAGGAAACGCCGGCGCGGTCTGCGGTAGCAAGATCGTAGAGCAGCGTTTTCAGCACACCGTTCTCGATGACGTTCTTTTTGTAGGTCGCCACGCCCTCCCCGTCAAAGGGAGTCTGCATAGGACATCCCTCTCGCATGGGATCATCCACCAGCGTCAGAAAATCGGCGGCAACCTTCTCGCCCTCTTTCCCCTTCAGGAGAGAGAGACCCAGCTGTGCCTGCTTTGCCGAAAACACCGACGAAAACGCCGACAGTAAGGAGCGCATTTGCTTCGCGCTAATAATCACGTCGTATTTTCCCGAGGGGATCTCAACTGCTCCCAGCTTGGAAAGTGCCTCCTCCAAGGCTTTGTCGGAAAGCTTCTTCAGCTCCTCCGACTGCAGTCCCAGATTAAAATCAAACGCCTCCTGCGATTCTCCGTCCTTCTGGATCACCGCCTGCACGAAAGCGCCGCTCATTGCCACACGGTTAGACAGACGAAGTCCGTGAGAATTCATCAGCTCCATGCGGATCTCATCGGAAAACACCCCCGATTGAGTACCGTCCGTCACGAATTCGCTTCCCTTGTAGGTTTGCTTCTGCATCCGCAAAGCGATTTCCTTCAGCTCCGCGGAAGCGGGACGCTCCACCGTGGGAAGCGTTACCGTCTCATATCTCTCCGAGCCCGCAAACAAGATCGCCTTGTCATCGTTCTCAATATTTTTTGCGTTGGCAACGGCACGTGCCACCAGTGCCCGCATTTCCTCCTCAGTCAGAAGCTCGGTAGAAGCGTTTCCCATGTGTCCGTCCACGATACAACGAAAGCACACGCCGCCGCTCACGCCCGAGGAAAAGGAAGAGATTTCATGCCTCAGTGTTTCGGTACTGATGCCCGAGGATTCCATAAAATATACTTCATAATCCGCAAGTCCCACCCGATTGGCTTCGGCGATCAACGTATTTTTTACCCCATCAAAGTTCATCGTTCTTCTCCTCTCTTACCGTCCGCCTACGGTGATCTTCGCCACACGGATCAGGGGCTGCCCCACGTCGGTGGGAACGCTTCCGCTGGAAGAGCCGCAAACGCCTTGCCCTGTGGCAAGGTTCTGCCCTACCATGTCGATATCCCGCAAAATGCGAGACCCCGTTCCGATGAGGGATGCGCCGCGCACGGGCTCACAGATCTTTCCGTTCCGAACCATATACCCCTCTCGAACCGAGAAGTTGAAGGCACCCGTCAAGGGGTTGACCGAGCCGCCGCCCATTTCCTTGGCGTAAAGTCCGTATTCGATGGAGGCGATAATATCCTCATTCTTATCGGGACCGTTATCGATAAAGGTGTTGGTCATACGAGAGGTTGGCTCATAGGTGTAGCCCTGTCTGCGGCTGTTTCCCGTCATGGGCATGCCCATTCTGCGAGAGCCAAGACGGTCGATCATATAATTTTTCAAAATTCCCTTTTCAATCAGTACGTTGCGCTGCGTGGGGTTTCCCTCGTCGTCAATGTTCACCGAGCCCCAAGCGTTGGGAATGGTACCGTCGTCGATGGCGGTGATCTTTTCATTGGCAATCTTCTGCCCCAGCTTGCCGCACATTTCCGACATGCCGACCCCCACCTGCGTTGCCTCCAGAGAATGTCCGCACGCCTCGTGGAAAATTACGCCGCCAAAGCCGTTTTCAATGGCAACGGTCATCTGTCCCGCTTTGCAATAATCGGCGCGGAGATTGACCAGTGCCTGCCTTGCGGCGTGTCTGCCTACCTCGGAAATGTCGATGGTCTCAAAGAATTCCAATCCCATACCTCTTCCGGGGGAGCAGGAGCCCGACTGATTTTCGCCGTTTTCCGATGCCACGGCGTTGACCACGATGCGGCTTCGCACGTGACGGTCCTGCTTGAACAGTCCCTCGCTGTTGGCAACAAGGATCTCGTGATCCACACCCGCAAGAGTTCCCTGCACCTGCGCAATCCGCTCGTTGTAGTTCATCGCGGCAAAGCAAGCCTCCTTCAGGATCGCCGTTTTCGCCGTGATCTCCCCATCCACGGGATTGATCCGAATGGGATGGAGCTCGGGCACTCTTACCGGAGTCAAGCAAATCGAGATCTGCGCGTTTCCCTCTCCCATGGCATCTGCCGCCGAACGAGCGCAAGCGAGCAAGCCCTCCCGACTGAGATCGGAGGTAGAGGCGTACACGGTTCTCTGATCCTTGAACACGCGGATTCCCACACCCGACAGCACGTTATCACCGATCCGATCGATCTTTCCGTCCACGAATTGAATACTGTGATTGCGGGTATGCTCTCCGTACACCTCGGCAAAATCGCCGCCCGTGGACAATGCCACGCCGATTAATTCCTCCAACCATGCTTGTTTGATCATTTTGTTCTCCTTCTTCGTCAATCCTGACTTCTCTCGCCCAGAATCGTTCTATACTTTTGATAGAAGCTCTCAAAATATCCGCCCTCCAACGCCTCTCGGATCTTTCGGGTCAGATTGTTGTAAAAATAAAGGTTATGCGCCACGGCAAGTCTCATACCGAGAGATTCCTTCGCCTTGATCAGATGCCGAATGTAAGAACGGCTGTAATGACGGCAGGCGGGACATCCGCAATTCTCGTCAAAGGGTCTGGGGTCCTTGGCATACTTTTCATTCAGCAGATTCATCTTTCCGTGCCACGTAAAAAGATTTCCGTGACGGGCGTTACGACTGGGCATCACGCAATCGAAGAAATCCACGCCCATATGAACCGCCTCCAAAATATTGCAGGGCGTTCCCACTCCCATCAGATAGCGGGGCTTGTTGCGAGGCATATGAGGCTCTACCGCATCAATAATACGATACATCTCCGCGGTCTCCTCGCCCACCGCCAGTCCGCCGATGGCGTAGCCCGCCAGATCCAGCTCGGCAATCTCCCGCATATGCGCGATCCGCAGATCCTCGTAAGTCCCTCCCTGATTGATGCCAAACAACAGCTGATTTCGATTGATGGTCTCGGGCAAGGAATTGAGCCTGTCCATTTCGTTCTTGCAACGAACCAACCAGCGGGCGGTTCTCGCGCAGGAATCCTTGACGTACTGATACGGCGCGGGATTTTCCACGCACTCATCAAACGCCATGGCGATCGTGGAGGCAAGATGGGACTGAATTTGCATACTCTCCTCCGGTCCCATAAAAATCCGTTTTCCGTCCACGTGAGAAGCAAAACGAACCCCCTCCTCGGTTATTTTACGCAAGGAAGATAAGGAAAATACCTGAAATCCGCCGCTGTCGGTCAAAATCGGTCTTTCCCAGTTCATAAATTTATGCAGTCCGCCCATCTCGTAAATCAGCTTGTCACCGGGACGAATGTGCAGATGGTAGGTATTGGACAGCTCCACCTGACAGTCTAGATCGATCAGCTCTCGGCTGGAAACGCCGCCCTTGATAGCGGCACAAGTACCGACGTTCATAAACACGGGGGTCTGAATATCTCCGTGCACCGTGTGCAGCACACCGCGTCTTGCGCGTCCGTCTGTTGTAATAATCTCAAACATATCCTAATTTTCCTTAACTTCTTTCAAATTGATGATCCAAATTCTTTTTCGAGAGCTCCATCGCCACGGGTCTGCCGTGAGGACAAACGGTAAGATCGGGCAGTGCCATCATCTGATCCACCAGCCACTTGATATGCCCTTCGGGATACTCTCGCCCCGCCTTGATCGCCGCTTTACAGGAGGCTTGATACAAGGCCTTTTCAAAAATGATATCTCTGGTTAGCTTGGCAGACCCCGTATTGCTCTTAATCCGCTCGGCGATCACCGCCAGCATATCGGGCACCGCCTCGGTGGAAACTCCCTCGGGAATTGCCGTAACGATCGCTGTATACCGTCCTACGGAAAACTCGAAGCCAACCGCCTCAATCTCCGCTCGGAAGGAATCCAACGTCTGAATTTCATCAGAGGTCAGCATTACCTCGATAGGAAGCATCAGCATCTGAGAGCCCTTGTTCCGATCTTGCATGCCCGCCTTCAGCTTCTCAAAGAGAATCCTCTCGTGAGCGGCGTGCTTGTCGATCACAAGAAGCTTTTCTCCCATTTCCACTAACACGTAAGCGTGGAAGGCTTCCCCAATGATCCGATAGACCAGCTTTTCCGAGGCTTGCTTCGGCTCGGCATCCTGCTTCGGCGCGGACACGTTCTCCGCCTCTGCCGTTTCCACCGCGGATCGCATCCAGCTCGGCGGCTCGGGCTTGAAATCCGCGCCGTTCTCCTCCGTTTTGGGTAACGTCTCCTTGGCAGGACTGCTTGACATGGGAGTCTTGGGAACAATACCACTCTCGGCGGGAGACACGGAAGCACCGTCCGTTTGGGCTTTCTCTCGTTTTTTTTCTTCCACGTATTGCCGCACGTATTCCTCCGCCGTCAAATGTACAAATCCACCCGATGGCTTTGGAGATACCACAGTGGGTGCCGCGGGCGAACTGACCGAAGAGGGGGCTGGCACCGCCTTTTCCTTAGCGAGCACGGAGGTCGGCACGTACAGATCACTTGCCATCTGCCGTTTTTTCAGCGATTCCCCTCTTCCCTCCTCAATGGGTGTCTGAGAATCGGACAGTCTTGCCTCCAATCCTCCTCGGCGTTTTTCCATCAAGCTCAACACCACGTCGGGTCTGGATACGCTGGATTCCAACGCATTCCGAACCGCGTAATAGATTGCCTCAAAAACGGGCTTTTCATTGGAAAATTTCACTTCCAGCTTGGCGGGATGGACGTTGACGTCCACTGCTGCGGGATTGATCTTCAAGAACAACACGCAGCACGGAAATTTCTCGGGAGGAATATAGGAGGTATACGCCTGCTCCAGCGCCGCACCCGCGGTCTTGCTTTTCACGTATCGCCCGTTAATAAAAAAATTCTGATAATTTCGGTTGGCGCGAACGTTATCCGACCGCCCCACAAAGCCAGTCACCTCAATGCCGTCCACCGAAAGCTCCGCGGGGATCAGCTTGGAGGCGAACTCCCTGCCGAATACCGAATAAACGGCGTTCTTTAAACTGCCGTCTCCCACGGTCTCCAGACGAATATTCCCATCCGTGATCAAGCGGAAGGAAATTTGGGGCTTGGAGAGAGCGATCTTTTCCACCACGGTGCTGACCGCCATGGATTCGGTCACATCCTTTTTGAGGAACTTCCGTCTGGCGGGTACGTTGGCAAACAGATTTTCCACGATCACCGTGGTTCCATCCGAGCAGGCTCGCTCGGAAACCCCTCGAATCTCGCCTCCCGACGCCTCCAGCATCGAGCCGACCTGCGCCTCACGGGTCTTGGAAATGATCCGAAGATCGGAGACCGAAGCAATTGCCGCCAAGGCTTCTCCTCGGAAGCCAAGGGTCAGGATTCCGTCCAGATCCGATGCGTCCTTGATCTTACTGGTGGCATGACGGCGAATGGCAACGGGCAGGTCCTCCGAATCCATACCGCATCCGTTGTCCGACACACGCATATAGGTCACGCCGCCGTTCTGTATTTCCACGGTAATACGGGTGGCACCCGAGTCAATGGCATTCTCCAACAGCTCCTTGATCACCGAGGAGGGACGGTCCACCACCTCTCCCGCTGCAATCAGATTTGCCACGGCAAAGGAAAGCACGTTGATCTTTCCCATTTCGATCTCCTCTCAATCATTTTTCATCGTTTTTCGTTTGTTTCAATTATTTCAATCTCTTTTGCAGTCCGAACAAAAAGCTCATAGCTTCATAGGGGGATAGGGTATTGATATCCACCGCCTTCAGCTCCTCGATCACCTGCTCATTCACACAGTCGTCCAGACTGATCAGACTCTCGTCCTTTTCCTCCGCCTTCCCCGCTGGGGTAGTAAGCACCTTTGCGGTCTTCTCCACTGTGGCAAGCACCTCCTTGGCGCGTCGGATCACCTCGCTCGGCAATCCCGCCAGCTTTGCCACCTCAATGCCGTAGCTATCGTCGGTGGATCCGCGGACGATCTTCCGCAGAAAGGTAATATTATCTCCCCGCTTCTTGGCGGCAATATTGTAGTTGACGATGCCCTCCATCTCGTCTTCCATCACGGTCAATTCGTGATAATGGGTGGCGAACAGGGTCTTGGCACCGATCTTTCGGCTATTGGTATATTCAATAATGGCGCGGGCAATACTCATTCCGTCAAAGGTAGAGGTTCCTCTGCCCACCTCGTCGTAAATGATCAGACTTTGCTTGGTCGCGTTTCGCAGAATATACGCCACCTCGTTCATTTCCAGCATAAAGGTCGACTGCCCTGACGCCAGATCGTCTGACGCTCCCACACGGGTAAAGAGCTTGTCCACAATGCCGATCCGCGCGTCCGACGCGGGAACGAAGGAACCGATCTGCGCCATCACCGTTATAACGGCGATCTGACGCATATAGGTAGACTTTCCCGCCATATTGGGTCCCGTAATCAACATCAGCCGATTCCGCGACGTATCCAGCTCGGTATCGTTGGGAACGAAATAGCTATCTCTCACAAACTGCTCTACCACGGGATGTCTGCCGTCCTTGATGTGGATCACGTCACCCGTATCCACCTCGGGACGAACGTATTTTTGCTTTGCCGCCACAGAGGCAAGGCTCTGATACACGTCCAGTCTCGCCATCAGTGCCGCCGCCTTCTGAATACGGGCACTGTTTTCCGCCACAAAGTTCCGCACCTCACAGAACAACTCGTATTCCAAGGCGCAGAGCTTGTCCTCCGCCCCCAGAATCGTTGCCTCCATATCCTTCAACTCTTGGGTGATATACCGCTCCGCATTGGCAAGAGTCTGCTTGCGGATATAGGTCTCGGGCACTTGCGAAATGAAGGATTTGGAAACCTCGATATAATAACCGAACACCTTGTTATAGCCGATCTTCAGAGTCTTGATGCCCGTCCGTTCCTTTTCGTCATTGGCAACCTTTTCGATCCATCCCTTTCCGTCGTTCATCACCGAGCGCAAATAATCCACGTCGGCGTTTACTCCGTCGGCGATCATAAAGCCTTCCCGTATGGACGCGGGCGGATCCTGCGAGATCACGGTATCGATCCGACCGTAAATATCCTCCAACGTCTCCAGCTCTTGGTATAGCGAGCTCAACTCATCCGAGCGGCAGATGGAAATCAACTGCTTCAACTCGGGCAAAATTGAAATGGTGGAGGAAACGGCGCGAAGATCTCTGCCGTTGGCAGTACCGTACACAATTCGAGTAACCAGTCGTTCCAGATCCAATACTTGATCCAACAGAGCGCCGATCTCCTCACGAAGAATATAGTCCCCCAGCAATTCCTCCACCGCGTTCTGTCTGCGGGTGATCCCGCCAACGCTCAACAGAGGATGCTCCAGCCATTGGCGAAGCAATCTGGCGCCTGCCGCGCTTTTCGTCTTATCCAGAACCCAAAGCAAGGAGCCCTTCTTTTCCTTGGACCGCATGGTCTCCACCAGCTCCAGATTTCGTCTGGTGTTGAGATCCATGTCCATAAACTGTCCGTCGGAATAGACGGTCAAATCCTTGATATAGGAAATGTCGCTTTTCTGCATTTCGCAAATATACGCTAACAGTCCGCCGAGGGCGCAGATCAGAGAACGATTCTCTTCCATTCCCTCTCGGATCTGTTCGGGAAACTGCTTCCGTACCGCTTCCTGGGAGCTTCCGTATTCAAACTCGGTGGGGCGGTTGGCGGTCAGCATCGCCCCAAGACGGATGTGAATAAACGATCCCAACGTGCCAAGCTTCTTCTCGTCCAGATTTACTACCACCTCGCTGGGACAATACGTGCCCAGCTCGTTGATCAAACGAGTCTCCATCCCGTCGCCGCAAAACGTCGTAGCAAAAACCTGACCCGTGGAAATATCGGCAAAGCTCACGCCGTACTCAAATTCATTCTGATAGATAGCGCAAAGATAGTTATTCTTTTGCTCGGAAAGCAACTCGCTCTCGATCACGGTACCGGGAGTTACGACCCGAACGACCTCGCGGCGCACCAATCCCTTGGCTTGAGACGGATCCTCCGTCTGCTCGCAAATGGCGACCTTATAGCCCTTTGCGATCAGTGTTCCTATGTATTTATCCGCGCTGTGAAACGGAACGCCGCACATAGGCGCGCGCTCCGCCTCTCCGCAGTCTCTTCCCGTCAGAGTCAGCTCCAATACACGAGATGCCAGAATCGCATCGTCGAAAAACATCTCGTAAAAGTCGCCCAAGCGGTAAAACACCAGATAGTCTTTATATTGATTTTTGATCTCAAAATATTGCTCCATCATGGGAGTCATATCCTTTTACCTCCAACAAGTAAAAAGTAAGAATCGGTCGTAGCGCGATCAGTGACAGCCACCGCAGGTCGAGCAATCGTGAGTACAGGAGGAGGGCTGCTCTCCCGTGATGTGAAAAGTAATGGTGCTGTTCACCGCGTTCATCAGCTCGTTGACCTCCGCCTGTGCCTCGTTCAGCTCCAGAAATACGGGATGCTCCATGATATTGCGGTACAGCAGGTCAATTCTTTTCTGAATGGTATCGATAAAGAGGGTGTCACGCTCCTCGCGGGTAATCTCCCCCTGAAGCGCCTTTTGCTGCACCTCATATTCCACCATCATCTTCTGTAGATCTCCGTCCGATTCGTATGCCTTTTTCGCCGCCTCCAGACGAACCAGCTTTTCATCCTCCTTCAACGCCTTTCCCAGTGCCGCGGCAAGCTCAAAAATATTCGTAGTTTCCATGATTATCGTTTCCTTTCGTGTTCTATCATTTTATCTTTTTACCGTTCCGTACAGCGCGAAGGTATCTCCGCGTTCGATCCCGACGTTCAAAAATTTACCCGTATCGGAGGGCTCACCCTCAAAAAATACGATCTTGCCCCCCTCACAGCGACCGCTGTAAAACGAAGCGTTGTTTTTGCTGATCCCATCGCAAAGCACGCGCAGTGTTTTGCCCTCCAGCGGCTTGTTAGAGGCAAGAGAGATCTCGTTCTGGACCGCCAGCAAGCGATCAAACCGACGGCTCTTCTCCTCCGCCGGGATCTGTCCCTCCATCTGTGCCGCGGGCGTACCCTTACGGGGAGAATAAAGAAAGGAGTAGATCATATCGAATTTCGCCCGCCGCAAAGCGTTCAGCGTTGCCTCAAAGTCCTCCTCGGTCTCCTCGGGAAAGCCGACGATAATATCCGAGGTGATTACCGCATCGGGCATTTTCTCGCGGATATAGTCCACGATGCCGATATATTTCTCAAAATCGTACCGACGGTTCATCGCCTTCAACACACGGTCGCTTCCCGACTGCATGGGAAGATGAAAGTGCCTTGCGATATGCTTCGACGACGCCATCACGTCAATGAGCTTACGGCTGGCATCCTTCGGGTGACTGGTCATAAAATGAAGCCAATAGTCGCCCTCAATTTCGTCCAGCTCCGAAAGCAGATCGGCAAAGTCATACTCCTCGCCGCCGTCCTTTCCGTAGGAATTGACATTCTGTCCCAAAAGCGTAATATCCCGATAGCCCTCAGCGACCAATTTCCTGACCTCAGCCACGATCTCTTCTTTTTTACGGCTTCGCTCCCGTCCGCGAACGTAAGGCACGATACAGTAGGAGCAGAAATTATTACAGCCGTACATCACCGAGACCCACGCACGGAAGCCACTTTCTCTATGCACGGGAATCCCCTCGGCAACCAGATATTCGGTCTCGTCCGAGCGCAGAATCCGCCTGCCCCGCCTCAGCTTCTCGCAAAGCAGCTCGGGGAAACGGTGGATCGACGAGGTGCCAAACAAAATATCCACGTAAGGATATTTGAACTTAATATCGTTGATCCGATGCTCCTGAACCACCATACAGCCACAGATGACGATGACAAGCTCGGGATTCTTCGCCTTAAGGTGCTTGTACTGCCCCACAAGGGACAAGGCTCTCTGCTCCGCATGCTCGCGAATGGCACAGGTGTTGACCATGATCAGTCTTGCCTCTTCGGGTGTTTGGGTCATCTCATAGCCCATTGCCATCGCCATCCCCGCAAGCTTTTCGCTATCCGCCTCGTTCTGCTGACACCCAAGGGTCAGAACAAACGCCCTCGGACGGCAACCGTTCTCGGTAAAATACCGTTCATTTTCGGTGCGGATCCATGCGGTATATTCTCTCTGTCGCTCCATTTCCTCATGGGAAACCATGCGACTTTTTTTTCTCGATTCTTCCATGTGACAACTTCCTTTTATTTAATATACCCTTAAAAAGGATAGAATTACTCCAATTATAATATTATAATATAAAATGCGGAATTTGTCAAGTTTTTCGACGGCTTTGGACAAAAAAAACGGGCTGTTACCTTTTTCGTAACAGCCCATGGCAAAAAGCCTCGAGATTCAATTGCACAAGAATCAGTCTGCGTAAACGCTGACCTGCTTCTTGTCCTTAGTCTTCTGCTCAAACTTAACCTTACCGTCGATCAAAGCGAACAGAGTGTCATCCTTACCGATACCGACGTTGTTGCCGGGATGGATTGCGGTTCCTCTCTGTCTTACGATGATGTTTCCTGCAAGTACAGCCTGTCCGTCAGCCTTCTTAACGCCAAGACGCTTGGACTCACTGTCACGGCCGTTCTTCGTAGAACCGACACCCTTTTTATGAGCAAAGAACTGTAAACTGATCTTCAACATGGATTCGTTCCTCCTAATTTCATGTAATTTATTGTACAATTTCGCACGTGCGACCTCAAAAGCGTTTTTCCTTAAACGTAGTCGATGTCCTTGACTTCCACATCCAGATAATCGTAATACTCCTCAAGCAATTCATTCAACTGATAGTAATACGACTGGAAGAGACCCGAAACCGCATAGCGTTTTCTTTCGTCCTCCTCAAACTCGGGAAGCGCAGCCTTGGCACGAACCATAATGTGTGTCGCCCCTTCGTCGATGGTATATTCCACGTCCGACGCGTAAGCGACCTCCACCGTGTTGATAATCAACATAGTCATGGCGGACAACGCCGCACACAGCACGTCGTCTCCGGCCTCCGCATATCCCGCGTGACCATGCTCCTCAAACCCGTAAAAGGTTCCTCCGCTTCTGAAAAAAACGATTTTCGTCATTTCAGTGACTCAAGCTCAGCCCTGAATGGACAGGATCTGTACCTTGGTATAAGGCTGTCTGTGACCGATCTTCTTCTTCTCGTTCTTCTTTGCCTTGTACTTCATTACATAAATTTTCTTGCCCTTGCCGTTTGCAACGACCTTTGCGGTAACTGCCGCACCCTCAACGGTAGGAGTTCCAACCTTAAACTCATTTCCCATCGATACTGCCTTGACACGGTCAAACGTAACCGTATCGCCTTCGTTCACGTCGAGCTTCTCAATGAAAATGATATCGCCCTCGTTAACCTTGTACTGCTTTCCGCCTGTTTCAATTACTGCGTACACGAAAAGCACCTCTCTTTCTTTATAGACTCGCTAAATCGGGCGGCGCAAACCGCACTTAAAAGAGCCCGACACTAAGCGGCAGTATATTATACCACATTCGCAAATCGTTTGTCAAGCCTTTTTGTGATTATTTTTTATTTTTTCCTTTTTTTCTTTTTCTTTCCCTCAAAATTATAGTTTATTAATAAATTGGTGTTGCAATCGTCATATTTATGTAGTATAATAATTGAATAAATAATAAACGATTCACGGAGGACGCATGACTTTACAAAAGGTTCATGTCACCGAACATATTCATCTGTCCTGTATTCAAACGGACAAGTTTAAAACGGGAGTGCTGACGCTCACCCTTCCCATCCCCATCGATCGCAAAAGCGTCATTTTCAGTGCGATCCTGCCCGAGGTCCTTCGCCGAGGAACTGAACGGTATCCCGACATGGCGGCACTGAACCGCCGTCTGGACGAGCTGTATGCGGCGTGCGTGGAGATCCGCAACACGCAAGTGGGCAAAAATCTTGCCCTTGTGCTGACGGCTGAGGTTCTGGACGACGCTTACGCCGCTGACGAAGACTCCATTCTGGACGGGGTTATGGAGGTATTGGCACAAATGCTGCTCCACCCCCGCATGACGGACGGCAGCTTTGACCGCGCTATCGTAGAGCAGGAAAAACGGTTCAAGCGGGACACCTTCCGTTCCGCCATCAATCACACCCGTATTCTCGCCAACATTCGTTTGGCGGAGCTGATGTCCCGAGAGGACGACTCCCAACCTACCCTGAAGGAACGGGAGGACGGTCTTGAGGAGATCAACGAAACCAATCTCGCGGAGTTTTATCGCCGTCTTCTGAGCCGCGCGCCGCTGGAGGCATTTTACGTCGGCACGCTCCCTCCTCAAGCGGTTGCTGACAAGCTTCTCCGCTTTTTCGGAGAATGGAACGCCCCCCTCAAACAGTCGTTACTGCTGCCCCTGGCGGAGAAAAGCGCGGGGTACTGCTCCAAGGTGGAGACAATGCCCGTCTCTCAAGGGAAGCTCGCCATGGGCTTCCGCACGGGCGTGACGGCAAGCCAAAACAGTTCTGATTATTACACGGCGTTGGTGATCAACGAGATCTTCGGCGGCTCTCCCGCCTCTAAACTATTCATGAACGTTCGAGAAAAGATGAGTCTGTGCTATTACTGCTCCTCATCCTACAACCAATATAACGGTATCCTTTCGGTAAGCGCGGGAATCGAGTCCGCCAATCGCGAGAGAACCGAAAAGGCAATTCTGGAGCAGCTGGAGCAGATCCGACTTGGCAACGTCAGCGAAACGGAATTCCGCGCCGCCAAGGTTTCTCTGGAAAACGCCTATCGGCAGATTTACGACAATCCCTTTGAGCTGCAAGCCTTCTTTGGCAACCGCTCGCTGTTCGGACTTTCCGAGAGCATAGAGGATTGCCGCCGCGGGGTCGCCACTGTCACGCCAGAAGACGTGATCGCGCTGGCGGGGCGCGTGATACACGACACGGTATTTTTCATTGAAGGCACGCTCAGCGGCGAGGGAAAGGAGGAGCAAGATGACTAACCCGATTCCCTGCACCGTTTATCAAAGCAGACAGCTTCGAGAGGAATATCGGAAATACCGTCATCCTTCGGGGCTGGATATTTACGTATTCCCCAAAAAAATGACCGCCACCTATGCGCTGTTCGGGACAAAATACGGATCGATCCACAATCGATTCCGCATGGAAGACGAAGCAGATTGGGTCAATGTTCCCGACGGGATTGCGCATTTTCTGGAGCATAAGCTCTTCACCTGTGAGGACGGAAGCGATGCCTTTGAGCGATTTTCCGACTACGGCGCCGACGCAAACGCCTACACGTCCTTTAACAAGACCTGTTATCTGTTCAGCTGTACCGACCGCTTTGAGGACTCCCTCGGCGAGCTTCTGGATTTCGTCACCCACCCCTATTTCACCCCCGAATCGGTAGCGGCGGAACTGGGGATCATCGGGGAGGAGATCCGTATGTACGACGATAACCCCTCCGACCGTTGCTTCTACGGCATGCTGGAAGCAATGTACGAGCATCACAGCATCCGCAGAAACATCTGCGGGTCGGTCCAATCGATCTCGAAGATCACCGCCGATCTGCTTTACCGTTGCTATCACACCTTCTACCGCTTATCCAACATGGCGCTTGTGGTCTGCGGAGACGTGACCGACGAAGCCGTCCTGCGCATCGCGGATCAGTATCTGCCACAGCAAGCCGAGCAAAAAAACGTGCTTTGCGTCAATGAAAACGATGCGGAGCCCGCGGACGTTTTTCAAGCCTATCGGGAGCAAAGAATGCAGGTTTCCAAGCCCCTGTTTAACATCGGCTTCAAGGATACGGATATCCCCACGAACGGACAAGCCCGTCAGAGAAAGGATGCCGCCATGGCGATTCTCAACGAAATGCTCTTCTCCCGTGCGGGCAAGCTATATAACACGTTGATCGAAAAGGAGTTGATGTCCCCGTCCTTCTCTTACGGATACAGCATTTCCGAAAGCACGGCGTACAATTCGCTGGCAGGTGAGGCGGATGATCCAAAGGCGGTACTCGAGGAGATCCTCCACTATTTGAGCAAGGTATCCGAAGAAGGGCTTTCCCGCGAAGATTTCCTACGGGGAAAGCGGGTCATGTACGCCGAATTCGTCAAATCCTTTGACTCCACCGATAGCATCGCCAACAATCTGTTTTCCTTTATCTGCGAGGACAGCGAGCTACTTTCCTACGCCGAGATTCTGGAACAGATCACCTTTGAGGAGGTTTGCGAGCTGATGAAGACCGCCTTCCGCCAAAACGTCACCTGCCTCTCTGTCATCCTTCCCTTGGAAGGATCAACCAATCAACAATAAAAAGGAGAACTTTATGGTTACCGTTTCTTTCCCGGGTCTGGGTATTGACAGCTTTACCCTCCATTCCGTCGCCTTTACCATTCCGATCTTTGGTGGAATCGAGGTACGCTTTTACGGGCTCATCATTACCCTCGGTATTATTCTTGCCTTTACCTACTGCGCCTATCGCTCCAAGCAGGAAGGCATCATCTTTGACGACCTTTTGGATATTGCGCTCTTCACCATTATTTTCGCCGTGATCGGCGCGCGGCTTTACTACGTACTCACCTCTTTGGATAAATACGACAGCTTCGGGGAGGTCATCGCCATCTGGAATGGCGGACTTGCCATCTACGGCGCCATCATCGCGGGGGCGCTGACCATTCTCATTACCTGCCGTATCAAAAAAATTCAGTCTCTGAAAATGCTGGACGCTACCGCCCCCGCGGTCATGATCGGACAGATCCTCGGCAGATGGGGCAATTTCTTTAACGGAGAAGCCTACGGCTCTGTGGTTCCCGAGAACAGTCCTCTCTACTTCCTTCGCATGGGACTGAGCCCTCACAACATCGAAGGCGTACGAGGAATGGCTTACGTCCATCCAACCTTTCTGTACGAATCCCTGTGGAATCTTTTGGGCTTTATTCTCATCCACTTCCTCTACAAAAAGAAAAAGTTTGACGGTCAGGTGCTTCTGATGTACGTGACGTGGTACGGCTTCGGCAGAATGCTCATCGAGGGACTCCGTACCGACAGTCTGTACGTGGGCGTATTCCGCATTTCTCAGGTCCTGGGCTTTCTCTGCTTCATCGTGGGCGCGCTGTTGCTGATCCTCAATCTGGCAAAGGCTCACCGCGCTGAGCTGACCGCCAAGGATTACGAGCCCGCCTACTCGAAAATCACGGGCATTTCCAACACGATCGTTCCCACTGCCGATCCACAAGCGGAAGAGGGTGAGGAGATCGAATCTGTCGACGACGAAAACATCAATCCCCAAACGAACGAAGCTGAAAACAACGACAATTTTATTTCCGAGGGAAATGAGAATTGAGCCAACCGCTTCGCCGATTTGTTCGAAACAAAAAGAAAACGATAACTAATACAAACAAAAAAAACGAAAAGGAAACAAACCATGGCAAACATCATTGACGGAAAAGCGATCTCTGCGGCAATCCGCGCGGAGATCAAGGAAGAAACCGCGGCATTTGAAAAGGAACACGGATTCCGCCCGGGACTCGCGGTCATTATCGTGGGAGAGGATCCCGCCTCGCAGGTCTACGTACGGAACAAGCGCCGTGCCTGCGACGAGGTCGGATTTTATTCCAAGGCGTACGAGCTCCCCGCAAGCACCACTCAACAGGAGCTGAATGCCCTTGTGGACAAGCTCAATGAGGATCCCGCCATTCACGGCATCCTCTGTCAGCTTCCCCTCCCTAAGCATCTGGACGAAAACGAAGTCATTTTGCGGATCGATCCCAAAAAGGACGTGGATGCCTTTCACCCCACAAACGTGGGACGAATCATGATCGGCGATTACTCCTTTCTTCCCTGCACCCCCGCAGGTGTCATGGCTCTGCTGGAGAGAAGCGGAATTGACATTACGGGCAAGGAATGTGTCGTTGTGGGGCGCTCCAATATCGTGGGCAAGCCTCAGGCGATGCTTCTGCTTCACGCCAACGGCACGGTAACGGTCTGCCACAGCCGTACGAAAAATCTCGCCGAGGTCTGCCGCCGTGCGGACATTCTGGTTGCCGCCATCGGCAAGGCAGATTTCTTCACCGCGGATATGATTAAGGAAGGCGCCGTCGTCATTGACGTAGGCATGAACCGCCGCGCGGACGGCAAGCTGACGGGAGACGTGGATTTTGATTCGGTTGCTCCCAAGGCATCCTACATCACCCCCGTTCCGGGCGGTGTCGGTCCCATGACCATCACCATGCTCATGAAAAACACGCTGACCGCAGCCAAGGATTCGGTTCGCTAAACAAAAAATAGCCGTGATCTTCACGGCTATTTTTTAATCTCCCTTTAACTGCTTCAGCTCAGCAAGGAAGGTTTCGATATCCTTGAATTCACGGTACACCGAAGCAAAGCGAACATACGCCACCTCATCTCTTGCCTTCAGGTAATCCATCACCATCTCTCCGATCTGGGTGGTCGTGACCTCGTTGGTCAAGGAATTTTGCAATTCATTCTCGATCTCGCTGACGATCTCCTCCGCGTTTACAGGACGCTTCTGGCACGCTTTGAGCAAGCCTGACAACAGCTTCGTGCGGTCAAACAGCTCCTTGGATCCATCCTTCTTCAGCACGATAATCTGAACGGTCTCCAACACCTCAAAGGTCGTAAACCGCTTCTGACAAGCCAGACATTCTCTTCGACGCCGAATGCTGTTCCCCTCCTCCACGGGACGGGAATCCACCACCTTACTGTCTACAAAGCCACAAACAGGACATTTCATACGTATATTCCTTCTATAGCCGTAGCTACGCCTTTCCATGTATTATTTAAGTATATTATACCATAAAAGCTCTCATAAGTAAAGAGGTTTTCGCCAAATATTCCCGTAGGTAGCAATTAATTCTCTTGTTTCCGTCTATTCACTATTGACATGCGCCGAAAATTACAGTACAATAAAAACAAGATTTTTTACAATTGTTACACGGAGGAAAACATGAAAAAACGAACGATTACAAGCAAAGCCTCTATCAGCAAACCCTCTCGGATTTGCCTTATCTACGGTCTGTACGCCATTCTCTTCCAGTTGAGCATTCTTTTTTTATTCATGCTGACCGAACAGTCCACCGTCTCTGCCGACGTTCTTTTGCACATCTATCTTCCCCTGCTGGAATACCCGCTAATGAGTCTCACCCTATTGCTCGGAGGCTGTTTACTGATCGATTACATACTCAAAAAAGGATAAAAACGCTGTCTTCCGTTACTCCGACGCAGACAGCGTTTTTTCGTTTTTACTCTTGGGCTGAACCAACCGTGCTTCCAGACGGTACCTCTTTCCTCGGATCAATCCTCGCTCTGTCGAACCAGCTCATATAAGACCGTCCGAATTTCCTCTGCCGTTTGCGCGTTCATAATTGCCGACCTTGCGGATGCCGCGCCTCGCACGCCGCTGATATACCACGCCATGTGCTTTTTCGCCTCCGCAAGCCCGACACGATCCCCTTTATGGGCAATCATGCCGTCCAAGTGGACACTTGCGGTCTTCATACGCTCGGATAGGGATGGCGGCTCATAGGTCGCCCCCTCCAGTGCCGCGGTGATCTCCCGAAAGAGCCATGGATTTCCCATTGCGCCCCGTCCGATCATCAAGCCGTCACAGCCCGTCGCATCCAACATGTGCCGTGCCGACTCCGCTGACAACACGTCTCCGTTTCCTATCACGGGAACGGTAACCGCGCGCTTGACCGCCTCGATCACCCCAAGATCAATTCCCGGGGAATACAGCTGCTCCCTCGTTCTTGCGTGTACACAGATCAAGGATGCGCCTGCCTGCTCCAGAATTTTCGCCATCTCCGGCGCATTCACCGATTCCGCGTCCCAGCCCGCGCGAATCTTCACCGTTACGGGAAGTGTCGTGGCTTTGACCATGGCAGAAACGATCTGCCCTGCCAATTGGGGCTCCTTCATCAAAGCGCTTCCCTCTCCGTTTCCCGTGATCTTGCGCACGGGACAGCCCATATTCACGTCAATGGCAACGGGAGGTACGGTGGAGGTACAGCCCCGATAGGATCCCTCCTCCAGCATCCGCGCCGCTTCCGCCATAAATTCGGGCTCTCTGCCAAAGAGCTGGATCGCCATGGGCGATTCTGCCTCGGTGATCGATGCCAAGGGCGCCGTTCCCGCAGTCAGGGATTCCTTCCGCTTTCCGATCTGCTCATAGCACAACGCCTTGGCAGACACCATTTCACTGACCAGATATTCCGCACCCCATTCTTTGCAAAGCAAGCGAAAGGTTCGGTCGGTCACTCCCGCCATGGGCGCTAACAGCAAGCCGTGCCTCAGCACGGCATTTCCGATTGTAATACTCATCTTTTCGTCCCTCCAAGGGAGTTATGGGGAATCAAACGACACCATAAAAAAGTCCTTTACTCTTGCCCCGATCTCTCGCGCGTCCCGAAGCCATTACCCGCGGTAGCTATGATAATCCGCGGCAAAGCCATCTGCCTCCATGCCCATGCGATTCGCCACGTAGAGCGCCCGATACAGATGATACTCCTGCGTGACCACCACGATCCGCCGATAGCGGTCCGCCCGCTTGGCATTACTCAAGCTCTCGTAGGTAGAATAGCCACGATCATCCCGAACCAAAGCCGTCTTTGGAACGCCTTGGGAAAGGCAGTAGTCCTCCATAGCAGAAACCTCGTCGTAATCCTCCCCCGAGCAATCGCCGCTCAAAAGAATCACTTCCGACACTCCGCGCTCATACAACTCTACCGCCCCTCGCAACCGATCCCGAAGCATATCCGAGGGCGAACCGTCCGCTCGCAGACCCGCCCCAAGCACCAAAATACAGTCGTAGGGCTCAGTGCTTGCAAAGTCGGTCACGATGGACGATCCGCCCCCGATCACGAGCCCATTGATCACAAACACCGAGCAAAGCAATAGTAAAAGGATACCCGCCCCAAGCAAAACGAGCAAGTTCATTTTTTTAAGGAAGCCCATTTTAACCCTTCGTTCTTCTGACCAATACCTCTGCCGCGGACTCCAGATAATCATTATCCATCATTTCAATCCAGCCCTTGTCCACCAAAGCCGTCAGCTTGGGATCCATGGGGATCCGCGCCAACAGATCGTAGCCGAACTTTTCGGCAATCTCATCGATGTGGCTCTCGCCGAAGACCTTGATCTCCTTGCCGCAATCGGGACACTTCACATAGCTCATGTTTTCGATCAGACCGTACACAGGGATATTCATCATCTGCGCCATATTCGCCGCCTTCGCCACAATCATGGACACCAGCTCCTGCGGACTGCTGACAATGACCACACCGTCAATCGGAATGGACTGGAAGATCGTCAGCGGTACGTCTCCCGTTCCGGGAGGACAGTCGATAAACATATAGTCGATATCGTGCCAGATGGTGTCCGTCCAGAACTGCTTAACCGCACCCGCAATGACAGGACCTCTCCAGATCACGGGTCTGGTTTCGTCCTCCAGCATCAGGTTTACCGACATGATATCAATCCCCGAGGTGGTCGAGGGAGGAATCATGCCGTGATCATCCCCCTCCACGGTTTTCTTCAAGCCAAATGCTTTGGGAATAGACGGACCCGTAATGTCCGCATCCAGAATAGCGGTTTTGTATCCCAGACGTTGCATATTGACTGCCAGCATAGAGGTTACAAGGGACTTTCCCACGCCACCCTTTCCGCTGACCACCGCGATAATGTGCTTAACACTACTCAGCTCATGAGGCTGTTCCAGCAAGCTATTCTTTTCTTTTGAGGAACAATTGCTGCTACACGTAGAGCAATTGTGCGTACATGCTTCTGCCATATTCGTTTTCCTTTCTTTTTCAATGGGATCTCTCCCAAATATTCACAATATTTATATTATACACCTTTTTCGCCCCGATTGCAAGCGTTTTGAAGATTTTCGGAGAAAGCTTTGAAAAAATCAAAAACCGCTTATGAAAAAATTTCCCATAAGCGGTTTTTGATTGATCTTATCGGATTCCGTAGTTTTCGATGACGTAATCCATATCCTTATCGCCTCTGCCCGAGAGGTTGATCAGCACCGAGCCGTGATCCATGGTCTTGGCGAGCTTCATGCCGAAGGCAACCGCATGGGAGCTTTCGATGGCGGGAATGATACCCTCTAGACGGGAAAGCTTATAGAAGGCGTCGATGGTCTCCTCGTCGTCGATCACGTCGTATTTGACTCTGCCGATCTCCTGTAGAAACGCGTGTTCAGGTCCCGAGGAAGGATAGTCCAAGCCGCTTGCCACGGAATAAACGGGAGCGGGATCGCCGTTCTCGTCCTTCAGCATAATGCTGTTGAAGCCGTGCATAATTCCCTCCGTACCGTACTTCAGGCTGGCGGCGTGGTCGCCAAGCTTCGGTCCTCTTCCCAAGGGCTCAATGCCGTAAATGTCCACAGGATCGTTCAAAAATCCCGCAAACAGTCCTGCCGCATTGGAGCCGCCGCCCACACAAGCGACAATCGCGCTGGGCAAATGTCCCGTCATATCGATAAACTGCTCTCTTGCCTCAATACCAACGACACTCTGGAAATCACGAACCATCATCGGGAAGGGGTGCGGACCGAGAACCGATCCGATACAATAGATCGAATCCTTGTATTCCTTGCTGTATGCGTCAAACGCTGCGTCAACCGCTTCCTTCAGTGTCTGCAGACCGTGGGTAACCTCCACCACGTTTGCGCCGAGGATCCTCATTCTTGCCACGTTGGGTGCCTGCTTCTTGATATCCACAGAGCCCATATAAATGTCACATTTCAATCCATAATACGCCGCCGCGGTGGCAAGCGCAACGCCATGCTGTCCCGCCCCTGTTTCGGCAATGACCTTTTTCTTGCCCATATACTTGGCAAGAAGGGCTTCTCCCATGCAGTGATTCAGCTTGTGGGCACCCGAATGGTTCAGATCCTCACGCTTGGCGTAGAGCTGAACCTTACCCCCAAGAGAATCCGACAGGCGCTCCAGATGAGTCACGGGAGTCGGTCTGCCTTGGAATTCCTTGCGGATTCGGCGAAGCTCGGCGATAAATTTTCTGGACTGGCAGATCGAATAGTACGCCTCCGTAATTTCCGCCATTGCCTCCTTCAGCTTTTCGTCAATATAGACACCGCCGTATTTTCCAAAATACCCGTCCTTGTCAGGATAGTTGTTAAAATAAGTATCAAAATCCACTCCGTTAATTTTCATCATATCCCCCTAAATTATAAATTCATGATTGATTCAATTGCGTTCCGCTTTATTAAGGAAAGACCGAGCCTCGCCATCGTTTTCCGACCGTCAACATTCCGTCCTCCAAAAACAAAAAAACTGCCCCCAAGCTCAGGGACAGGAAATCCTGCGGTACCACCCGTGATTGATGCCATAGCATCCACTTTGCGTTGCCCTTCAGCAACTCCGAACGATAACGGCTTCGGCTTCCGTCGGGTACTACTCAAGACGTTTCCGCTCTTTCGACCGCCCTCATAAGTCCATTCACTGAAATTACGATACCGCATTTCCACCGCCAGCGGCTCTCTGTAACCGATTCGATCAGCTACTCCTCTTAATCATAGGTTTCTATACGAAAATTATACTCAAAAACAATTTTTTTGTCAAGACAAAATGCCGCATTTTTTTAAATACGGCATTTTGCACAACAAACATAACAGTTGATTGTCAATTCTGTATAATCCCTGCCATGGACGCTTACGACAAGCACTTGACAAGAACGGCTTTTTGAGCGTGCAGTCGGTTTTCCGCCTCGTCAAAGATCTCATTTGCGTGAGCCTCAAACACCTCTGCGGTGATCTCCTCCTCACGGTGAGCGGGGAGGCAATGCAGAACCATTGCGTCGCTCTTGGCAACCGCCATCACGTCGGCATTGATCTGGTATCCACAGAATATCTTCTTTCTTTCCTCGGCTTCCGCCTCCTGACCCATGGATGCCCATACATCGGTGCAAAGCACGTCCGCATCCTTCGCCGCTTCCAGCACGTCATCGGTGCAGGTAAAGCGACCCGTTTGAGCCGCCCATTTCATGATCTCGGCATCGGGCTCATAGCCCTTTGGACAAGCCACAGACACCGTCATTCCCATCTTGATACCGCCAACGATCAGGGAGTTGGTCATGTTATTGCCATCTCCGATATAGCACAGCTTATTGCCCTTGATGGTACCCTTGTACTCCCGGATGGTCATCAGATCAGCAAGAACCTGACAGGGGTGGCAATAGTCGGTCAGACCGTTAATGATCGGAATGGAGCCGCACTCCGCCAGCTTCTCTACCTCTTCCTGCCCAAAGGTACGGATCATGATACCGTCAAGGTAGCGGGAGAGCACTCTCGCGGTATCCTCCACGGGCTCACCCCGTCCGATCTGCAGATCGCGGGAGCTAAGGAACAGCGCGGAGCCTCCCAGATCGTACATACCCACCTCAAAGGATACACGGGTTCTGGTCGAGGACTTCTCAAAGATCATTCCCAAGGTTTTTCCCTTCAGAATATGATGCTTGATCCCGTTTTTCTTTTCATATTTCAACTGATCCGCCAGATTGAGAACCTCGGTGATCTCCTTTTCCGACCAATCCATCAGCTTCAACAAATGCTTCATTGCGCGCATACCTCCTTCAAAATTCCAATTGCGTTCTTCAACTCTTCCATATCGATATTCAATGCGGGCAAAAGTCGAACCTTCTGCTTTGCCTTGATAACCAACACACCTCTCTGGCGGCAACCGTCGATCACCTCCGAGGCAGATTTCTCGCACTCAATTCCAATCATCAATCCCATACCGCTGACGCTTCGGATTCCCTGTGCACCCGACAGCTCGTCAAAAATATATTGACTGCGAGCTCTGACACCCTCCAGCAAACGATCGTCAATGCGGGAAAGAACGTTCAGGGCACCCGCGCAACAAATGGGATTGCCCCCAAAGGTAGAGCCGTGCATCCCCGCGCCGAGAATATCGGCAACCTTTTCGCCCAGTATGGTAGCACCGATGGGCAAGCCGCCCCCCAATCCCTTTGCCGTGCTTACGATATCGGGCAGGATATCAAAATTCATATAGCCGTAAAGCATCCCCGTACGGCCGTTTCCCGTCTGAACCTCGTCGGCGATCAGCAGAAGATCCTTTTCCTCTGCCAGCACCCGAAGCCCCTGCACGAATTCCTTGGTCAAAGGACGAACGCCGCCCTCGCCCTGCACCACCTCGAACATCACAGCACAGCAAGGATGCTCCTCCGCAAGACGTCTGACGTCCTCCAGATTGTTCGCCTCCGCATGGACAAATCCCGCAGTCAGCGGCAAAAAGTCTCCGTGGAACACCTCCTGCCCCGTTGCGGCAAGAGTGGTAATGGTTCTTCCGTGGAAGCTGTCGCGAAGGGTGATGATGGTGGTGTATTCCTTCCCCTTCTTGCTCTCGCCGTATTTTCTTGCCGCCTTGATGGCGCACTCGTTCGCCTCAGCCCCCGAGTTGGAGAAAAAGACCTTCTTCATTCCCGTCCGCAGGCAAAGCTGCTCGGCAAGGAGAGCGCAGGGCTCGCTGTAATACAGATTGGAGGTGTGCTGGATCTTACCCAGCTGCTCCGTCACCGCCGCGATCCATTCCTTGTCCGCCACGCCAAAACTGTTGACGGCAATCCCCGTGCCGAGATCGATATATTCCTTTCCGTTTTCATCCGAAACCCTCGAGCCGTTTCCTGCCACAAGGCAAAGCGGAAACCGCGCGTAGGTAGGAGCAATATACTCCCCGTCAAGCTTTTTTACGTTCATAATGATTCCCCGATACAAACATAGTTCCGATTCCTTCATCGGTCAGCGTTTCAATTAAGATGGCGTGTGGAATTCGTCCGTCGATAACAAACACCTTGTGTACCCCTTGACGGATCGCCTCGATACAGCAATTAATCTTGGGGATCATACCGCCGCTGATGACACCCTCGCGGATCAACTGCGGCGCGTCGCTGACGTTGATCTTGGAGATCAGCGTGGTGGGATCGTTCTTGTCCCGCAAAATGCCGTCGATGTCTGTCATGGAGATCAAGCTCTCGCACTTCAATGCACCCGCAATTCTTGCCGCCGCCGTATCCGCGTTGATATTATAGGTATTTCCCTCTTTGTCATATCCTACGGTGGAGACCACGGGAATGTATCCCTTCTCCAGCACGTCCAAAATGGGTTGAACGTTCACGTCGGTGATCTCACCCACAAAGCCCAGACGCTCATCCATCCGCTCCGCCTTAATCATGTGACCGTCGATGCCGCAAAGACCGATTGCCTTGCCGCCCTTATTCTGAAGCAGATTCACCAGATTTTTGTTGATCTTACCCGCCAGAACCATTTGAACGATATCCATGGATTCCTGATCCGTCACACGCAGACCGTTGACGAATTCTGTCTTCTTTCCCACCTTACCGAGCATATCGGTAATTTCGGGACCGCCACCGTGAACCAGAACCACCTTGATTCCGATGAGAGAAAGCAGAACGATATCTCCCATGACGGCTTCCTTGAGGTCGTCGTTGATCATGGCGTTGCCACCGTACTTGACCACGATGATCTTGTTGTAGTATTTTTGAATATACGGCAATGCCTCAACTAAAATTTGGGCACGCTGTGCGTTATTGATATCCATAACTGCTCCTATCACGTTCTGTAATCGCCGTTGATCTTGACGTAATCGTAGGTCAGATCACAGCCCCAAGCGGTTGCCGTTCCGTTGCCGCCATTGAGTTCAATCAAAATCCGGATCTCGCTTTCCAGCAAAATTTCCTTTGCCTTTTCCTCGGAAAACGGAATACCCGCGCCGTTTTTGCAAACCGCAATTTCGCCCTTGGCGGAGCGGAACGCTACGTCCACGGCGTGAATGTCCACGGCCGCGCCGCTGTAGCCGATGGCGCAAAGCACACGTCCCCAGTTGGCATCGGCCCCAAACATTGCCGCCTTAAACAAGGACGAGCAAATGACCGATTTCGCAACGATCTTGGCGTTTTCCTCATCCACGGCACCCGTTACCACGCACTCCAACAGCTTGGTTGCGCCCTCGCCATCTCCCGCGATCATACGGCACAGATATGCCGTTACGCCGTGAAGGGCTTCACAGAAGGTATCAAATGCCCCGCCCTCCTGCGCAATGACGGGGTTATCCGCCAATCCGTTCGCCATAATCGAAACCATGTCGTTGGTAGAGGTGTCTCCGTCCACGCTGACCATGTTAAAGGAGGTCTTGACATCCTGTCCCAATGCCTTGGCAAGCATATCCGCGGTAATCGCGCAGTCGGTTGTCACGAACACCAGCATGGTTGCCATATTGGGATGGATCATACCGCTTCCCTTGGCAATACCGCCGATATGGCAGGTCACGCCACCGATCTCAAAGGAAAAAGCGATCTCCTTGACCTTGGTATCGGTGGTCATAATTCCCTCGCAGGCGTAATGGCTGTGATTGCCCAGACCCGCCACCAAGGAAGGAATTCCCTCGGAAATCGGGGTAATGTTCAAAGGCTGACCAATGACACCCGTAGATGCCACGATCACGTCCTTGGGGGAAATCTTTAGCTCCTTCGCCAGAAGCTCGCTCATCTGCTCGGCGATCTCAATGCCGTTTGCGTTGCAGGTGTTGGCGTTGCCACTGTTACAAATCATTGCCTGGGCGCGACCGTCAGCAATATGCTCCTTGGTCACCGTCAGGGGGGCACCCTTCACCAGATTCTGCGTATATACTGCCGCGGCTGCTGCGGGAACCTCGCTGTAAATCAAGGCAAGGTCTCGCTTGGCCTTGTTTTTTCGAATTCCGCAATGAATTCCGTTTGCCACAAAGCCCTGTGCGGCACAAACGCCGCCGTTTATCTGTTTCATTGTTTGATTCCTTCCGTATTTATAATTCCAATCCCGTCTCGGGCGCAACACCCAAAACCGTATTCATGCATTCCACAGCCGCGCCCGATGCGCCCTTGCCCAGATTGTCATACATGGCAATCAGCAAGAACCGCTCCTCGTTGCCTGCAACCGTAATTTTCATCGAATCCTTCTGCGCCACAGCGTGAGCGGAAATAAAGCCTGACTCGTCTCCGCTCTCCACGTAAGAAACGATCTTGCCCTTATATTTCTTTCGATAGATCTTGCGAACATCCTCAATCGTTCCTTTTTGCAGATCGGAAGCGAACAATGGAACGGTTACGGTCATCCCGCTGTAAAAATTCGAAACGATAGGACAGAAGATCGGCTCGCTCTCCAAGCCCGTAATCTTCTTCATTTCCTTCAGATGCTTATGCTGTTGGGTCAGTCCGTACTGTCTGGGCGCGCCCAAAAGAAAATCGACCTCCTCCGATTCGTAATCGGCGATCATTTTCTTGCCGCCGCCGCTGTAACCCGTAATGGAATGACAGGTCAGCTTTTGCGAGGGAGACAGCAATCCTGCCTCGATCAGAGGATAGACCAAGGAAATGAATCCGCTTGCGTGACAGCCCGGTACCGCGATCCGCTTTGCCGTGGGCAGAGCCTTGGCAAGAGTCTCCGACAGCTCGGGAAAGCCGTAGCACCAGCCCTCGTTGGTTCGGTGCGCCGTAGATGCGTCGATTACCGTCACGTCGGGATTTTCGATCATACCCACCGCCTCCATTGCCGCGGGATCGGGCAGACAAAGAAATGCGATATCGCAGGAATTCAACGCTTTTTTTCTCGACTCGGGGTTCTTCCGCTCTTCCTCGGGAAGAAGCATCAGCTCCACGTCGGCACGGTTCGTCAGACGCTCGTAAATTCTCAAGCCCGTCGTCCCCACGCTACCGTCAATAAACACCTTTTT
Source organism: Clostridia bacterium (assembly GCA_017463065.1). Lineage (GTDB taxonomy): Bacteria > Bacillota > Clostridia > Oscillospirales > CAG-272 > HGM12713. The sequence goes on along the minus strand of JAFTPX010000046.1, from coordinate 32,555 downwards.
CATGCTTGCAATTCCTTTCTTACAAAATCGATCTGAGCCTCTACCGATGCCACCGAGGTTCCTCCCTCGGAAACCCGCTTGCTCACGCAGGTCTCCAATGCGATTTCATGATACAAATCCTCCTCAAACAGATCGGTATACTTCCGATACTCCTCCATAGCAAGATTGTCCAACACGCAGCTTCTGGCGATACACTCGGCAACGATCTGACCCACGATCTTGTACGCGCTGCGGAAGGGCATTCCCTTTCTCGTCAGATAATCGGCAAGATCGGTGGCGTTGATAAAGCCCTCCTGCGCCGCGCGGTACATATTGTCCGCCTTGACACGCATGGTACGGATCATGGGGGCGAAAATATCCAAGCACATTTTCACCGTCTCGATGGAGTCAAACAACGCCTCCTTGTCCTCCTGCATATCCTTGTTGTACGCCAGAGGCAAGCCTTTCATCAGGGTCAGAAGGGTCATCAGGTCACCGTACACTCTGCCCGTCTTACCCCGCACCAGCTCTGCCATGTCCGAGTTCTTTTTTTGGGGCATGATGGACGAGCCCGTGGTATAGGAATCGTCCAGCTCCACGTAACGGAATTCCCAGCTGGACCAGAGAATGATCTCCTCGGAGAGGCGGGAAAGGTGCATCATGATCAAGGAGAAGGCACTCATAAATTCAATGCAAAAGTCACGGTCGGATACGCCGTCAATGCTGTTGAGGGTAATCCCGTCAAAGCCCAGCTTCTCCGCCGCCATACGGCGATTCGTGGGATAGGTGGTTCCCGCCAGCGCGCAGGAGCCCAAGGGTGAGTAATTCATTCTCGCGGCGGCATCCCGAAGCCGTCCCAGATCCCGCAGGAACATCATAGCATACGCCATCAGGTGATGCCCGAAGGTAATGGGCTGTGCCCGCTGCAGATGGGTATAGCCGGGCAGGATCACCGCCTTGTTCATCTCCGCCTGATCCACGATATCGGTTACCAACTGCTTCAGAAGCAAGGTAATCTCCTCCGCCTCGTCCCGCAAATACATTCTGACATCCACCGCCACCTGATCGTTACGGCTTCTCGCAGTATGCAAGCGTTTTCCCGCATCACCGATCCGCCCCGTCAGCTCCGCCTCCACAAACATATGGATATCCTCGCAATCCATATCAAACGCAAGGGCTCCCTTCTCCAGATCCTCCAGAATTCCGCAAAGACCGTTTACGATCTGTTCGCAGTCCGCCTCGGACAAAATACCCTGCGCCGCCAACATCTGCGCGTGCGCCACGGAGCCCAAGATATCCTGCTTATACATTTTACAGTCAAAGCGAATCGACGAATTAAAATCGTCCGCCTTACTGTCCAACGCCTTGGCAAACCTGCCTGCCCACATTTTTTCCATACTGTATCTACCCGTTTTTTCTCTTTTTTTATGCAGGTTTTGCCTGTCGTCTTTCGGCGGCAGGCAAAACGTGTTTATCTAATTAGTTTTTTCCGTTTTTCTCGTTGACCTGCGCCTGAACCTTGATGGGCAGTCCGAACAGGTTAATAAAGCCGGTGGCATCCGCCTGATTGTAGACGTGATCCTCGCCAAAGGTTGCGATCTCCTCGGAATACAGAGAGTAGTCGCTCCATGCACCAGCCTTAATGATATTACCCTTGTAAAGCTTCAGCTTGACCTTACCCGTCACGTTCTCCTGAGTCTTATCCACGAAAGCGGACAGCGCCTCGCGCAGAGGGGTAAACCACTGACCGTTGTAAACCAGATCGGCAAAGGTTACGGCAAGCTCTGCCTTCTTGTGCATCACGTACTTGTCAAGACAAAGGGTCTCCAGATAGCTGTGGGCCGCATAGAGAATCTCTCCGCCGGGGGTCTCGTAGACACCGCGGCACTTCATACCGACCAAACGGTTCTCCACGATATCCAACAGACCGATTCCGTTTTCTCCGCCAACCTTGTTTAGATTGAGGATAATGTCCTTTGCGCTCATCTTCTCGCCGTTGAACGCCACAGGGCGACCTTGCTCAAAGTCCAGCGTGATGTAAGTAGGAACGTCGGGGGCGTCGATGGGGGAAACACCCATTTCGAGGAAGCCCTTCTTCTCGTACAGAGGCTCATTGCCCGCATCCTCCAGATCCAAGCCCTCGTGGCTCAGGTGCCACAGGTTCTTGTCCTTGGAATAGTTGGTCTCACGGTTGATCTTCAGAGGAACGTTATGCGCCTCCGCATACTCGATCTCCTCCTCACGGGACTTGATGCTCCACTCACGCCAAGGAGCGATAATGGGCATATCGGGGGCAAACGCCTTAATGGTCAGCTCAAAGCGAACCTGATCGTTTCCCTTACCCGTACAGCCATGGCAGATCGCGTCAGCGCCCTCTGCCTTTGCGATCTCAACGATACGCTTTGCGATCACGGGACGGGCAAAGGAGGTACCCAGCAAATACTCCTCGTACTTCGCTCCCGCCATCATGGTGGGGATCACGTACTCGTCCACAAATTCGTTGGTCAGATCCTCGATGTAGATCTTGGAGGCACCCGTTTTGATTGCCTTCTCTTCCAAGCCCTCCAGCTCGTCGTTCTGTCCCACGTTTGCGCTGACCGCAATCACCTCGCAATTGTTGTAGTTTTCCTTCAACCACGGAATAATGATCGACGTATCCAAGCCACCCGAATATGCGAGTACAACCTTTTTAATATCTTTCTTATCCATTTTTCTTTCCTCCTGCTATAAGCAAACCCAAAATTTCACGCTCAACCGTATTGAAAAATTTGGTTGCATAATATTCATTGATTTGTGTATATTATACACCCAAAATCCCCAATTGTCAATACACTCCTACTACAATATTTCACTAAATTCTCGATCATTCTGTAATCATTCTGCACAATTTTGAATATTATTCAAAAAAATATACAAACTAAGATGAATTTTTATGCAGATTCGCAGTGTATATATACATTTTTGCAAAATCGCGCAAAGGGTCGCAGACGCATCCGTCTGCGACCTTTGTTATCGATCCTCCGATCAATCGTCAACACGAACCGTCCAACCGAATTCGTCCGCAACTCTGCCCCACTGGATGCCCGTCAAGGTATCGTAAAGCTTCTGCGCGACCTCACCGATCTCGCCGTTGTTGACCTCCATTTTCATATCCTCGGTATCCAACAGACCCATAGGAGAGACTACCGCCGCCGTACCCGTACCAAACGCCTCGTTCAGCTTACCGTTCTTATACGCCTCGATCACCTCGTCCAAAGCGAGCTTCCGCTCCTCCACCTTGTAGCCGAAGCTCTTCAGAAGCTGAATACAAGATGCGCGGGTCACACCGGGAAGAATGTTCCCCTCCTCCAGTGCGGGAGTAACCACCGTTCCGTCGATCACGAAAAATACGTTCATCGCGCCGACCTCGTCGATGTACTTATGCTCGATACCGTCCAGCCAAAGAACCTGAGAATATCCCATTTCCTCCGCCTTCTGCTGACCGATCAGCGAGCAGGCGTAGTTTCCGCCCACCTTGGCAAAGCCCGTACCGCCCTTCACTGCTCTGACGTATTCTCTTTCCACAAAGATCTTCACAGGCTTGATTCCCTCGGGATAGTAAGATCCTACGGGGCTGAGAATGATCATAAACTTGTAGCTCTTGGAGGGATGCACGCCCAACTGAACGTCGGTGGCGATAATAAAGGGACGAATGTAAAGGGAGGTTCCCTCCTTTACGGGCACCCATTCCTTCTCCACAGAAACCAATGCCTTGAGGGCATCCAGCACGTCATCGGGATTCAGGTGAGGGATGCAAAGACGGGTATTGGTGTTGTTCATACGCTCAATGTTCTTGTCGGGGCGGAAAAGCTGAACCGATCCGTCGGGGGTACGGTACGCCTTGAGTCCCTCAAACATCTCCTGCGCATAGTGGAACACCATGCAGGCGGGATCCAGCGAAAGGTTCTGGTAAGGAACGATCCGCGCGTCATGCCAACCCTGTCCCTCATGGTAATCCATGATAAACATATGGTCGGTAAAATGTTTTCCAAAGCCGAGATGATCCCAATCGGGCTTGGGCTTTCTTTGATTGACAAGTTCATATTTGATCTGAAGCATTGTATTTCTCCTTCCTCACAGGCGGGCAGCCACAGCGGCACCCATCTCTGCGCATCCAACCTTACGGAAGCCTTCCTTCCAGATATCCGCCGTGCGATATCCGTCGTCCAGCACCTTGTTCACTGCCGCCTCAATGGCGTCTGCCTCCTCGATCATATCAAAGGAGTAGCGAAGCATCATTGCCGCAGACATAATCGTACCGATGGGGTTCGCAAGATCCATTCCCGCAATATCGGGTGCGGAGCCGTGGATCGGCTCGTACATGCCCAGCGTGGTAGAGGAAAGGCTTGCGGAAGGCATCATACCAATCGATCCCGTCAGCATACTTGCTTCGTCAGAGAGAATGTCTCCGAACATATTTTCGGTAACGATCACATCAAACTGACCGGGATTCTTAATGAGCTGCATCGCGGTGTTATCCACCAGAATATCGGAATATGCCACGTCGGGGTATTCTTCTGCCAGACGGTGCATGACCGCTCTCCACAGACGGGAGGAATCCAGCACGTTCGCCTTATCCACAGACGCCACTCTCTTGCCTCTCTTGCGGGCAGTCTCAAACGCCACCCGTCCGATGCGCTCCACCTCGTGCTCGCTGTAGGTCATCTCGTCGGTGGCGACCTTTTCGCCTTCCACCACCTCGGTTCTTCTCTTTCCGAAGTAGATGCCGCCCGTCAGCTCGCGAACGATCATCAGATCGATTCCGTCGCCGACCACACTATCCTTCAGAGGAGAAGCATCCGCCAGCTGAGCAAACAGCTTGGTGGGACGGAGGTTGGCAAACAATCCAAGCTCCTTCCGTACGGCAAGCAACGCCTTTTCTGGACGAATGGAAGGGTCTACGCCATCCCACTTGGGTCCGCCCACCGCCCCCAGAAGCACGCTGTCGGAGGCTTTGCACATCGCCATACCCTCCTCGGTGATCGGTACGCCGTGCTTATCAATGCTGCATCCGCCGATATCCACCTCGGTATAAACGAATTCATGACCGTATTTTTTTGCGATGGCATCCAACACCAGAATCGCCTGATCCACGATCTCGGGACCGATGCCGTCTCCCTTCAGAACCGCAATATTCTTTCTCATGTTATCACCGCTTTCCAATTGAATTCATCAGTCCATCTGCCCGAATGATATCCTTGATAAATTCGGGGAAAGGCTCTGCCTGATAGGTCTCATTTTTTGTCACATTGGTAATCACGCCCGTGTCGAAATCCACCGTGACCTCGTCACCGTTGTCGATTTTGTCACTTGCCTCGGGGCACTCCAGAATCGCCAGTCCGATATTGATTGCGTTGCGGAAAAAGATCCGCGCGAAGGTCTTGGCAATGACACAGGAAATTCCCGAATGCTTGATGGCAATGGGAGCGTGCTCACGGGAGGAGCCGCAACCGAAGTTAGCGCCACCCACCATGATGTCCCCTTCCTTGACCTTCTTGGTAAAGTCCAGATCGATATCCTCCATGCAGTGAGAAGCAAGCTCCTTATGGTCTGCCGTGTTCAGATATCTCGCGGGGATAATGACGTCGGTATCCACATTATCGCCGTATTTATGTATGCGTCCGTTTACGTTCATGTCCGTATCCCCCTTATTTCAGATCTCTGGGATCACAGATCTTGCCCGCGATCGCCGTTGCCGCCGCCACCTCGGGGCTGGCAAGATAAATTTTAGACGTAATATGTCCCATTCTGCCGACAAAATTACGGTTGGTGGTTGCCACCGCAGTCTCATCCTCGGCAAGAATCCCCATGTAACCACCAAGACAAGGTCCGCAGGTAGGAGTGGAAACCACACAGCCCGCATCGATAAAGGTATCGATATAGCCTCGCTTGATACATTCCTTGTAAATCGTCTGGGTTGCGGGGATCACAATGCAACGAATGCCCTTGGCAATATGCTTGCCCTTCATGATCTCTGCCGCCGCCTTCATATCAGACAGACGTCCGTTGGTACACGAGCCGATGACCACCTGATCGGGAACAATCTCCCCAAGCTCTCTTGCGTTCTTCGTATTCTCGGGCAAATGAGGACAAGCTACCGTAGGCTCGATCGCCGAAAGATCGATGACGTATTCCTCGTCGTACTCCGCGTCCGCGTCGGCGGAATAGACGGTAAAGGGACGTCTCACACGATCCTTCACGTACGCCAGCGTCACGTCGTCCACCTCAAAAATACCGTTTTTCGCGCCCGCTTCGATTGCCATATTCGCCATGCAGAGACGGTCGTCCATGGACAAGGAAGCCAAGCCCTCGCCCGAGAACTCCATGGAGCGGTACAGCGCGCCGTCCACACCGATCATTCCGATGATGTGAAGGATCACGTCCTTACCCGAGACCATCGGATTCAGCTTTCCGATCAGATTGAATCGAATGGCGGAAGGAACCTTGAACCAAGCCTTACCCGTCGCCATACCTGCCGCCATATCGGTGCTTCCCACGCCTGTGGAAAACGCGCCGAGTGCGCCGTAGGTACAGGTGTGAGAGTCCGCGCCGATGATACATTCACCGGGACCGACCAAGCCCTTTTCGGGGAGAAGCGCATGCTCGATTCCCATATCACCCACGTCGTAATAGTTGGTAATAGAGAAGCATTTCGCGAAGGTTCTGCACTGCTTACACTGTTGAGCCGCCTTAATATCCTTGTTGGGTACAAAGTGATCCATGACCAAGGATATCTTATCCTTATCAAATACTTGGTCAAATCCGTTCTTGTAAAACTCGTTGATGGCAACGGGAGAGGTAATGTCATTTCCCAGAACCATGTCCAAATTCGCCATGATCAGCTGACCCGCTTTTACCGATTCCAGCCCTGCGTGCGCCGCCAGAATCTTTTGTGTCATTGTCATTCCCATAACTATATCCTCTTTATCTTGATCAATCAATTAATTGGCGGACAGCTTGCGGTTGATCGCCGCGAGCAACGCGCAAATGGACGCCGTGATAATATCGTCATTCACGCCCGCGCCCCAAGAGGTCTTGCCGTCCTTGAAGGTAATGCTGACGTAAGTAACTGCCTGCGAGGTAGACTCCATCGACAGCGCATGCTCAGTATAGGTCAGATTGGAATACTCAATCCCGAGATGCTGCTTGATGGCGTTGCTGACCGCATCCAGACGTCCGTTTCCTTCCGCGGAAATATCTCTGGTCTCCCCGTTCTGCGAAATGGTCACAATTGCCTTCATTGCGTCGGGCTTTCTGATAAAGTGATAATCCTCCAACCCGATGGGAGAATTGATGTTGACGTATTCCTTCTTGAAGATATCCAATACCTCCGCGGGAGCGAGCTCCTTGTGAGAATGGTCGGAATAGCTCTTGACGGTATAGCCCACGTCCTCCCGCATTTTAGGCGGCAATACGTAGCCGTAATTGTGCTCCAGCAAATAACCGATTCCGCCCTTGCCCGACTGGGAATTGATCCGAATCACGTCGGTCTCGTATTCCCTGCCCACATCCTGCGGATCGATGGGCAAATACGGAACGGTCCAGTAACGGCAGGTATGCTCCTCCCGCCACTTCATGCCCTTGGCAATGGCATCCTGATGGGATCCCGAGAAGGCGGCAAACACCAGCTTGCCCGCATAAGGCGTACGGTCGTAAACCTGCATTCTGGTCACACGCTCGTAAAGCTCAGTAATGGCGGGAAGATCGGACAGATCCAGCTTGGGATCGATTCCCTGAGCGTACATATTCAGCGCCATAGTCACGATGTCCACGTTACCCGTTCTTTCGCCGTTACCAAACAAAGTGCCCTCGATTCGGTCTCCGCCCGCCAGCAAGCCCATCTCCGCATCGGCAACCGCGCATCCGCGGTCGTTGTGGGGATGGAGAGAAATGATCACGTTCTCACGGTATTTCAGATTGTCGTTCATGTATTCCACCTGATTGGCGTATACGTGGGGCATAGAAACCTGAACAGTTACGGGCAGATTGATGATCACGGGACGCTCCTTGGTGGGCTTCCATACGTCCAGAACCGCATTGGAAATCTCCAACGCAAACTCGGGCTCGGTTCCCGTAAAGGACTCGGGAGAATACTCGTAACGATAATTCACGCCCATTTCCTCGCTATACTTGTTGAACAGCTCAGCACCCTTGATGGCAATATCAATGATATCCTGCTTGGATTTTTTGAACACCTGCTCACGCTGTGCCACCGAGGTGGAGTTATACAGATGCACGATGGCGTTTTTGGCACCCTTCAGGCTCTCGAAGGTCTTTTTGATAATATGCTCTCTGGACTGGGTCAATACCTGAACCGTTACGTCGTCGGGAATCAGATTTTCCTCGATCAGCGTGCGCAAAAACTTATATTCGGTTTCGGAGGCGGCGGGAAATCCCACCTCGATCTCCTTAAAGCCGATTTTCACCAAAAGCTGAAAGAATTCCAACTTTTCTTCCAAGCTCATCGGAATGATCAGCGACTGGTTTCCGTCTCGGAGATCCACCGAGCACCACGTAGGAGGCGTATCAATATAATTTTTATTCACCCATCTTGCCTGCGGCTGAGGGGCGGGAAAATACTGTCTTGTATATTTGATTGCGTTTTCCATGTTCCTGCGATGTGTTCCTTTCCTATTCTCTGCTTATTTCATCACCGCGCCCTGATCGGCACCGCTGACAAGTCTTGCGTATCTGGCAAGCCAGCCCGATTTGACGTTGGGATCGGGAGCCACGTAAGCCGCACGGCGCTCCGCCAACACCTCGTCGCTAACCTTCACGTTGATGGACGCGTCGGGAATGTTGATCTCGATGAGATCGCCCTCCTCAATCAGCGCGATGTTACCTCCGTCTGCCGCCTCGGGGCTCACGTGTCCGATGGATGCGCCTCGGCTTGCACCCGAGAACCGTCCGTCGGTAATCAGCGCAACAGTCTTATCCAGCTTCATACCCGCAAGGGCGCTTGTGGGATTGAGCATCTCTCGCATACCCGGTCCGCCCTTGGGACCCTCGTAGCGGATCACCACCACGTCGCCATCCACGATCTTCCCCGCGTAAATGGCGGCGATCGCCTCCTCCTCGGAGTTAAATACCCGCGCGGGACCGCTATGACGAAGCATTTCGGGCGCAACCGCGCTCCGCTTCACCACGCATCCCTTCTGAGCAATGTTCCCCCAAAGAATCTGAATACCGCCCGTAGCGCTATAGGGATCGTCAATGGGACGAATGGAATTGGTATCCTTAATGAATGCGCCTGCCACGTTCTCTCCAACGGTCCTTCCCGTTACGGTAGGAGCGTCGGCATCCAGCAAGCCCTTCTTCAGAAGCTCCGCCTGAACCGCGGGAATTCCGCCCGCCGCCTCCAGATCCTGCATATGGGTCGCCCCTGCGGGAGCCAGATGGCAAAGGTTCGGAACGCGCTCACTCATTTCATTAAACAAATTCAGATCCAAAGGAACTCCTGCCTCGTTGGCAATTGCCAACAAGTGCAGAACACTGTTGGAGCTACATCCCAGCGCCATATCGCACGCCAACGCGTTTTTGATGGAGCGCTCGTTGATGATATCTCTTGCGCATACGTTATTGCGAACCAACTCCATGATCGCCATGCCCGCATGCTTTGCGAGAATAGTCCGTTTGTTGCTCACGGCGGGAATGGTTCCGTTACCGGGAAGCGCAATTCCGATCGCCTCGCACAAGCAGTTCATGCTGTTTGCCGTATACATGCCCGCACAGCTTCCGCAACCGGGACACACGCCCGTTTCACATTCATGCAGCTGGCAGTCGTTGATCATCCCCGCCTTGTAAGCGCCTACCGCCTCAAACATCTTGGACAGGCTTACCTCTTCGCCGTTATAGGTTCCCGCAAGCATCGGGCCTCCGCTGCAAACGATCGCGGGAACATTCATACGAACCGCCGCCATCACCATACCGGGGACGATCTTGTCACAGTTGGGAACGAGAACCAGTCCGTCCAGCTGATGCGCCATAGTCATGGTTTCCACGCTGTCGCAGATCAGCTCACGGCTGGCAAGAGAGTACTTCATTCCAATGTGTCCCATGGCAATTCCATCACACACGCCAATGGCGGGGATCAGGATCGGCGTACCGCCTGCCATGCGGATTCCCGCCTTGACAGCATCCGCAATCTTATCCAGATGGAAGTGCCCGGGAACGATCTCACTATGGGCACTGACTACACCGATCAGAGGACGTTCCAGCTCCTCCTTGGTATAGCCCATAGCATAAAACAAGCTTCTGTTCGGCGCGCGCTCGGCACCCTTTGTTACGTTATCGGAACGAAGTGACATAAGAATTCATCCTTTCAACACATTGCGTGACCGCAATGCTTTCTGTTTATTTTTTGTAAATGTATTTGGTAACGACCTTTACCACGGTAGAGACGGCAGGAGAAACGATGGCGTTGATACCAAATTCCACCAAGAAATTGAGTCCCACCAATCCCGTAATGATATAGATTATGACGTTGGTTCCGCCGCTCCACGCATAAAGCGTATCGGTGAAAAACACCGAAAGACCGATCAAAAACAATCCTGTGTTAACAATCGGAGCAGATAAAGAGGAAACGACCGCAGCCAAAAAAATTCTTTTATCGGATGGCTCCTTGCCTGTCAAAGCTCGGTAAATCAATCCGGGAACCAGTCCCGCGCAAATACCCTTGGTCAAGCAGATCAAGGCGGTCAGAAACGGGTTGATACCCCACAGAATAAATCCGCCCGCATCCATTCCCAGCGCGCATTGAACGATCACCACGATACCAAAAGCCGCGCCCAGAATGGCTCCGCCCTTTGCCCCGATAATAATCGATCCGATGACGATGGGGATCAAAACCAAGGAGGGAGAAAAGGGACCGATCTTAATCATGCCGCCAATCATCTGCAACACAATGACCAGAGCCAAAAGCATTGCCAGCTCTACCATTTGAAGAATGTCGGTTTTTACGTTTCTTCTCATCTCGCCACCTCCGAGGTCGTCAGTACAGCCGTCTGTGCTGCCTCAAAAGAAATTTTTGTGAACATAACTGTTCCTTTCTTCGGGACTTTCACCCGATGCTACCGTCCGACAAGCGGTACAGTGCGTAAAATTATAACAACGGCAACGCCGATATTATTCCTCAACCGTATTTTTATAAAGGAAATACAGACCCTTGAGGGTCAGATCCTCGTCGTAGGTAAACCGATATTTGCATACGTCCATCACGGCTCCCGCATATTCGCCCGTGACGAAGAGCGCAAGCTCCTCCGCCTTGCAATTCATTTCCCTTGCGAACCGTCCCACAAAGCCATCCAGCATCATGGCGTTTCCAAAAATCACGCCCGAGCGAACCGAATCCTGAGAATTCTTTCCCACGGCTTTGGTGGGTGCCGAAAGCATCACGTTGGGCAACTGCGCCGTTTCTCCGTGAAGCATATTCAAGGACATCCTCACGCCGGGAACAATCGCACACCCGATATACTCCCCCAATCGGTTGATTGCCGACAGGGTGGTCACCGTCCCCAGATCGGCAATCAGGGCGGGAATCTTGCTCTTCCCCTCCTCCTTGAGTCCGTGCAATACGGCGGCGGTATTGGCTACCATATCTCCACCCAGCTCTGAGGGAGAATCGATCTTAATGGGAAATCCCGTTTTCAAACCCGGTCCCACGAGAAGAGGCTGCTTGCCCGCAAACCGAACCAAGGTCTGACGAACGGTTTCGGTCAGCTGGGGAACGACAGACGAAAGGATCACGCCGCCGATCTCCTTCTTTGTCTCTTCTCCCCGAAGAATGGAATGAATCAGGGCAAGGTATTCGTCGGAGGTTTTGTTGATATCAGTAGATATCTGAAATTTCAACAGCAAACGACACGCGTTTTCTTCAAAGAAGCCAACCGAAATACGGGAATTTCCGATATTTACCGCCATCAACATCCCCTTTTCCTCCTTTTCTTTTTCTTTTGAATTGTGGAGCCGAAGCCCCACAATTCAAAAAGCAAGTTTGTCTTATTTCTTGAGCCAGCTCATCATCTGACGAAGCTCCGCACCCGTCTTTTCCAGCTGATGCTCGCTCTCCTTGCGACGGGTTGCCAAGAACTTTGCCTTTCTGCCCGCGGAGAATTCCTGCATGAACTCGGAAGCAAAGGTGCCGTCCTGAATCTCGGAGAGAACCTTCTTCATTTCCTTGCGGGTCTCCTCAGTGATTAGTCTCTTACCCGTTCTGTAATCACCGTACTCAGCGGTGTTGGAGATGGAGTATCTCATCATGGCAAAGCCGCCGTTGTTGATCAAGTCAACGATCAGCTTCATCTCGTGGATACACTCAAAGTAAGCCATCTCGGGCTCATATCCTGCTTCAACCAGCGTGTCAAAGCCTGCCTTCATCAGCTCGGTTACACCGCCGCACAGAACTGCCTGCTCACCGAACAGGTCGGTCTCAGTCTCCTCACGGAAGGAGGTCTCGAGGATACCCGCTCTGCCCGCGCCGATACCGGAAGCATATGCCAGAGCGTATTCCTTTGCCTTGCCCGTGTAGTCCTGATGAACCGCAATCAGGCTGGGAACGCCCTTGCCCTCCTGATACTGGCTTCTTACGGTGTGTCCGGGTCCCTTGGGAGCGACCATGATCACGTCGATATTCTTTGCGGGCTGAATGAAGTTAAAATGAATGTTGAAGCCGTGAGCGAACATCAGAACGTCGCCGTCCTTCATGTGGGGAGCAACCTGCTTGTTGTAAATGTCGGCAGCCAGCTCGTCGGGAACCAGCATCATCACCAGATCCGCCGCCTTTGCCGCATCCTCAACCTCCATTACCTTAAAGTTGGGGTGGGTTGCCGCAAAATCAGCCGCCTTTTGCCAATGTCCACTTCCCTGTCTCAGACCGACCACCACGTTGACGCCGCTCTCGGCGAGGTTCATGGAGTGAGCGTGTCCCTGACTTCCGAAGCCGATCACGGCAACAGTTTTGCCGTCCAGCAAGCCCAAATTACAATCGGAATCATAATACTTAGTAATCATTGTTTTTTCTCCTTTGAGTTATATATTTATAATTTTTGTTTTTCAATTGATATCGTAGTCTACCTTGCCTCGTTCCATGGCAATGGCACCCGAACGGCACATCTCGATCTTTTCATAACCCTCCGTTGCCTCCAGAAAATCGTCGATCTTCTGGGAGGATGCCGAAAGCTCAACTACAAAGCATCCGCTGGTAATGTCGATAATACTTGCGCCAAAGCTCTCAATGATCTTCTTCAACGCCTCCGCATCCACGCGGTCGGTGGAGAATTTCGCCAGTAATAGCTCTCGGATCAAACTGAAGGATGGCTCAACGGAAAAGATCATCTTGGTTTCGATCAGCTTTGCCGTCTGCTTTAAGATTTGACTAAAATTCTTCTGGTCACCCGTAGTCATAACGGTAATACGGGAAATCTTGGGATTTTCTGTCGACGAAACGGTCAGCGAGTCGATATTAAAGCCGCGCTGCATAAACAGCGAGGTCACACGGGCCAACACACCCGCGTTATTTTCAACGAGGATGACCATACATTGTTTTTTCATTTCTCTTCCTCCTTAGTTGAAAATAGTATCGTGAACGGTACCGCCCGCGGGAATCATGGGAAGAACCCTTTCTTCACGGTCGATCTCACATTCGATCCAAACGGGGCCCTCTGCCTTCATTGCCGCCTTCATTGCCGTTTCAAATTCCGCGGGGGTCTTACAACGGTATCCCACGCCGCCAAACGCCTCGGCAACCTTGACGTAATCGGTAACGCGCTCGGGCTCACTGGAGGAAAATCTTCTTTCGTAGAACACGCCATGCCACTGACGAACCATGCCGAGAACGGCGTTGTTCAGAATGACCGTGATGACGGGAACCTTGTAGCTCACCGCCGTACAAAGCTCGTTCATGTTCATGTGAAGCGAGCCGTCGGAGGTAAAGTGTACCACGGGAACGTCTGGGTTCGCGATCTGCGCGCCGATGGCGGCACCGTAGCCGTAGCCCATGGTTCCCAATCCACCGCTGGTCAAAAAGCTCAGAGGCTTGACGTGATGGAGGAACTGTGCCGCCCACATCTGGTGCTGACCCACGTCTGTCACGAAGATCGCATCCTTACCGGCCACCTCGCAAGCAGTCTCGATGACCTGATGGGGACGGAGCTTGGTTTCGCAGTCCTGGGGATGATAATCGTCCTCACGCCACTTGGCGATTTTGGCAAACCAATCATCGTGAGTGGCGGGCTTGATGTATTGCATCATTTCGTTCAGTACCGCCTTCACGTCTCCCACGATGCTGTAATCGGCAGTAATGTTTTTGTTGATCTCACCCGAGTCAATGTCGATATGTACGATCTTGGCGTTATGTCCGAACTTGGTGGTGTTCAGCGCCACACGGTCACTGAAGCGAGTGCCGATGGCGATCATCACGTCCGCGCGGTTTGCCGCGCAGTTGGCGGAATAACAGCCATGCATACCCATTAGTCCGAGATTCTGCTTCTCGCCGTACTTCAAAGCACCCGCCGCCATCAAGGTATACGCCGCGGGAATGTCTGCCGTCATCAGAAGCTTCCGTAGCTCCTCGGATGCCCCGGACAGACGAACGCCGCCACCGAAATACACGAAGGGACGCTCTGCCCGATTGATCAGCTCCGCAACCTCCTCCACGTTACCGATCACCTCGGTGGTACGCTCGTGGGTATCCGCCTTGGGGGCGGGAATATAGGTCGTTCTGTCAGAGGTTACGTCCTTGGGCACGTCCACAAGTACGGGACCGGGTCTGCCGCTGGACGCGATGCGAAACGCCTCTCTGAGAGTGTCTGCCAGATCGTCCACCTTGCGAACTACAAAGTTGTGCTTGGTAATGGGCATAGTAATACCCGTAATATAGACCTCCTGAAAGCTGTCACAGCCGATCAAAGGAGTGGATACGTTACCCGTAATCGCAACCATAGGAACGCTGTCCATATATGCCGTAGCGATTCCCGTGACCAGATTGGTGGCGCCGGGACCGCTGGTAGCGATGACCACACCGGTCTTGCCCGTGGAACGGGCATATCCATCTGCGGCGTGCGCAGCGCCCTGCTCGTGAGCAGTCATGTAGTGGTGAATCTTATCGCTGTATTTGTAAAGCGCGTCATAAATATTCAATACCGCGCCGCCAGGATAACCGAACACGGTATCCACGCCCTGCTCCAAAAGCACGTTCACGAGAATTTCCGAACCGTTTAAAATCATAGTCGCCTCCCTTCTCCGACCCTCGTCGGAGATTTGTTACATTTTAAAATCAATCCATAATAGAATCAAAAAAGACCTTTATCTCTCCTAACAAAGAGACAAAGGTCATCAACCCTCTGCGGTACCACTCTTATTGCCGAACTGCTTCAGCCACTCATGCTTTACCAATCAGTAAAGCTGTCTATGATAACGGAGACACTCCGTCCGCGTCTACGCAACCGATTCGGTCTTCAAGCGGAAGCTCGGGGAGGAGTTTCATAGGCTTGCGTTACCGATTTCCATCACCCATCGGCTTTCTGTAAGCGCTTACGCTATTACTGATTCCCTTTATATCGCTTATGAATTATGTGGATATTTTATCACGAAACGATTTTTTTGTCAAGAGAATTTTTCAAATTATTATAATTTCTTTTCTTTTTCTATATTATGCACATTTTTTCTCCTTAAAAAGGAAAAAATCATGTATTTGCGCACAATACAAAGAGCCTTACAGCTCAGCGACTGCCTCGATTTCCACCAACACGTTTTTGGGAAGTGCCTTTGCCGCTACGCAGGAACGGGCGGGCTTTTCGGAAAAATACTTGCCGTACACACCGTTGAATGCCGCAAAATCTCCCATGTCCGCCAAGAAGCAGGTGGTCTTAACCACCTTTTCGATGCTTGTTCCAGCCGCCTTCAGCACCTCACAAAGATTGCGGCAAACCTGCTCGGTCTGCGCCTCAATGGTGGTGGCGTGAACCTGTCCGTCTGCGGGATCGATGGCGATCTGACCCGAGGTGAACACCAATCCCCCCGCCACGATTGCCTGAGAGTACGGACCGATTGCCTCAGGCGCGTTTTTCGTATATACCTTTTCCATGTTTTTCTCCTTTCTTTTTATCCAACAAGGTGGAATCCTGCTGCCGACAAAGCGGCAGTAATATTTTCAATATGCTCGTAATTTTTAGTCTCCAGAACCATCCGCAGGAAGCAACCGTTGATATCGGTCGTCTCGCTGGCACGCTCGTGGTGTACCGAAATCACGTTACCGCCAAGCGCGGCAATGATAGTAGCAACCTCTTGCAGCTGACCGGGCTTATCCATCAGCTCAATGCACAGATTGCAGGTTCTACCCGATTTCAAAAGACCTCTCTCCATCACGCGGGACAAAATGGTTACGTCGATATTGCCGCCCGAAACCACACAAGCTACGTTCTTTCCCGCCAGCGGAAGCTTATCGAACATAACCGCCGCCACGGAAACCGCGCCCGCTCCCTCCGCGATCATCTTATGCTGTTCCACCAACGTCAGAATTGCCGAGGAAATCTCGTCTTCCGTCACCGTTACAATCTCGTCCACGTATTCCGAAACCAGGCGAAAGGTGTTAGCCCCCGGCTCCTTGACCGCGATACCGTCGGCAATGGTGGAAACCGAGGGCAATCTCCCGATCTTGCCGTCCCGCACCGAATGAAACATACTGGGCGCTCCCGCCGCCTGCACACCGTACACCTTGATATGAGGCGCCAGATGCTTGATCACGTAAGCCACGCCCGAAATCAGTCCGCCGCCTCCGATGGGTACCACAACGGCATCCAGATCGGCGCATTGATTGAGAAGCTCCAGACCGATGGTTCCCTGCCCCGCGATCACGTTATCGTCGTCAAAGGGATGAACGAAGGTATACCCCATCTCGTCCCTGAGCTTCAGCGCGTGCTTATACGCATCGTCGTATACGCCCTTGACCATCACCACCTCCGCACCGTAGCTTTTGGTCGCCTCCACCTTGGAAATGGGTGCGCCCTCGGGCAGACAGATGATGGAACGGATTCCGTATTTAGCGGATGCCAAGGCAACGCCCTGAGCGTGATTCCCCGCGGAGCAGGCAATTACGCCTCGCGCCTTTTCCTCCTCGGTCAGCTGAGAGATCATATAGCCCGCGCCTCTGACCTTGAACGAACCCGTCAATTGCAGATTTTCGGTTTTCAGATACACGTTTTTGCAAGTGGGATTAATCTTCGGAGAATGGATCATGTCCGTCTTACGAACCACGTTCTTTAACATAAACGCCGCATGGTAAACCTTATCCAAAGTAAGCATAATTGTTTCCTTTCTTATTGTAACATCAAAATCAAAAAAAGCCTTCGTCTCTTTGTCAAAGAGACGAAGGCCGAACGCTCCGCGGTACCACTCTTTTTGTTCTTACGAACCACTCATGTACGCAAATACAGTATTCTTTAACGCAGAAATACGCGCTGTTCTACCTGTGGCACGCCACCATCGACAACGTACTCAAGGGTGATTTAGCAAAAGAGACGCTTGCCGTTTCCCACCAACCAACGGCTCTCTGAAAAGCGCGCATCCCGCCGCTCCCTATCATCGTAAATAATACTAATATATTACACTTTTTTTGTTCAAATGTCAATACTCAATTTTAACAACAAAAATTCGGGAATGATATTGTTTTTTGTCGAAAGTGTCACTCTTTGAGAGTATCTAATATCTCATACAGGCGCCCCACCGCCTCGGGAAGGTTCAGACGGTCCACCGCGTAAGCATGGCGTAAAAGTTCGGCGGGAATATACTCATCGTATTTTTCAAAGACGGGCAACTCCTTGGGACTGACCAGACTCATGGGAGAAGCGGTCTGTACCCCATAGCTTCGAAGCAGCTGACGAACCAGATCCTCGCCTCTTCCCCGCTCCATGCGGAAGGTCATGTAATTACAGCCCTCAAAATCCATTCCCGAGATGCCGAACTCGGAGGCAACCGTTCCGATCATTTTCCGCAGGGTTCGGAAGGATCTCGTTCCAAGCCAGGGGAACAGACACCAGGTATAGCCGCCCAGATAAACGAGGAATCGGTCGGTCATTCCCGCGTTTCTCGCCATGCGGCGCGCCATCTCCAAACGCCGTACGGCGTTCCCCTTCAAATACGGATATACGGTATCCTCCTGCAGGACCCGTCGCATCCGCTCCAGAATTCTCGTATGAATTTCACCGTATTCTCCCGGCCACGAGACCTCCATTTTTCCCTCTACGCCCTTGACGAACACCAAACGACGGGCGACATCAAGCTCCAGAACCTCCCAGACCCGTCCCGCCAAGGCGAAACGATCTCCTACGGGAGGCGGGGTGGTAATCGTTCCCAGCTCCTCCGCCTCGCAGCGAACCGTAAAGTCCTCGCTGTCGTTAAACACGGCGTAGAATTTGAAGCTGTTCAACAGTCGCTCGCCAGCCAGTCCCACGATCAATCCCTTTTCCTCGGTCATCTCAAGGAAATCGTTGTTCAGCATGGAAACAAGCAAGGTGCGGTAGGTCTCCTTGGAAACCACCGCAAAGGGTGCAAGAGTGAGAATTCGATCGGCAAGCTCCGCCGCTGTCAATTCTCCGCAGGAGGCAAGCATGCTCAGAGTCTGGTGAAACAACAGACTCAACGGCTCCTTCTTGTTTGACGGAGGCTCAACAAAGCGCTCCTCGATATATAATTGCACGATAGCAATGGCGCGAAGCAGGCCCCAAGGAATGATTTGGGGCAAGGGGGCGTTGGGAAGCGGCTCCTCCTCCCGAAAGACCATCATCATCTCGGGCGGCTGCCCTCTCCGCCCAGACCGTCCCAGCCGTTGTAGAAATCCCGACACGGAATTGGGCGAATCCATCTGCAGAATCCGCTCCAGCCTGCCGATATCGATTCCAAGCTCCATGGTTACCGTGGCACAGGTCACCGCAAAAGTCTCGTCGTCCTTCATTTTCAACTCCGCTTCCTCCCGCAAGGAGGCGGACAGATTGCCGTGATGGATCAAAAATACGTCGGGATCGTTCCGCTTGGCAGCGATCTGTCGCAAAGTCGCGCACACGTATTCCGTCTCCTCTCTGGAATTGGAAAAAACCAGAGCTTTCTTTTGTCGCGCGCACTCGTAGACGTATTCGTACCCTGCGTCCATCATGGCGCGAGCCTTACTTTCCCCTGAAACGGTGGAGGTGGTCTGATCAAAATTGAGATTCTGAATAAAGAAATGCTCCATTCCCAGCCGCCAACGAATCCGTTCCTCCGCAAACAGAGGAACGTCGGTCTTACGTTCGGTTCCCGCACTGAGCCATTTTGCCGCCGCCTCGGGGTCTCCCACCGTAGCGGAAAGTCCCACACGGCGGGGGGACGTGCCGATCATGCGCTCCAAGCGGGACAGCTGACAAAGGATCTGATTGCCTCGGTCGCTTCCCGTCAGCGTGTGGATCTCGTCCAGCACGATAAACCGCAGATCGGCAAAGAGTCTCGCCACATCGTTGGGTCGGTTGATCAGCATTGCCTCCAAGGACTCGGGGGTGATCTGTAAGATTCCCTCGGGATGTGCCAGAAGCCTCTTTTTCTGCGACTGCGCCACGTCTCCGTGCCAATGGGTAACCCGAATCCCACTTTCGTCCAGCAGCTCCTCCATACGGGCAAACTGATCGTTGATCAGACTCTTCAAGGGGGCGACGTAGAGCACCGCAATGCTGCTTGACGGATGCTCACACAGCTTCGTCAGAATCGGGAAGAACGCCGCCTCAGTCTTGCCGCTTGCCGTCGATGAGGTCAGAAGCAGGTGACGGTCGGTATCGAGAATGGTTTTTGCCGCCTCGATTTGCACGGCTCTCAGGCTATCCCAGCCGTGAGAATAGATATACTCCCGAATAAAGCTCGGGAATCGTTCGAAAATTCGATCCGCTTCGGTCACGGTCCGCCTCCTCTCGATTGTTTAAAATTCAATGTCCGCCGCCTCAAAAACAGCCTTTTTTGTGGGATCGGGCTGATCTTGGGGCTGCGCTTCCCCACGGCTCGCCCCAAAAGCACTCGCCACGATTTCCTCAAAGGTAACGGTTTCGTTTTGCATCAGGATATTCAACACGGTCATATAGTCCCGAAGCATTTCACGGGGCGTGATCATACTATCTGCTCCCGCCCGTGCCAAGGAAAGCTCCAGAAACCGCACCATTTCCGCCTCGGAAATTCTCGGCTCCTTTCCATAATTCGCCGCATACAGCTTGGTAATACGGGAGATCAGAGCAAACAGCTCGTCATCGGTCAGCCGCTTCAGACGAATCACGGGACCGATCAGATTTCGATATTCCTCCGAAGCAAAGCGGCTGTCACACAGGCGGCTTCTCAATGCCTCATAGCTGAACAGTCCCCGTCTGGGATCGTCCATAAATTGGGGCGTTCCGCCGAGGAGCAAGCCAAGCCCCGGTGCCCGTCCCTGCAGGGTATCGTTAAACATAGAGAGGATCTTCTCGTAGTTGTTTTCCCGACTGACCCGATGGTTGATCTTATACAGATTGACACACTCGTCAATGAAAACGATCAGTCCGCGATATCCGATAAACCGAACCAAAATCGCCCACAGCTTGATAAAATCGTACCAGTTTTCGTCGTCGATGATCACCGAGACCGAAAAGCCAAGGGCGTTCCTCGCCTCGGTCTTGGTGGCAAACTCACCCCGAAGCCAACGCAAACAAGCGCTTCTCTTTTCGTCGTTTTCCTCCGCAAAGGCGCGATAATATTCCGCGATCACACGGGAAAAGTCAAAGCCGCCCACCATAAACTCCACTTCACGAAGCTTTTCTGCCACCAGCGCGTTCAGCCTTGCGGTAAACCGCTCACTTTCGGGATTGAGCCCCTCGACCATCAGCTCGGTTTTCAATACGTCGATCCACCTCGCGATCATTTTGGGAAGTGCTCCCCCGTCGGGAGAGGTTTTGGATGCCATATTTTTGATCAGCTCACGGTAGGTGGCAACGCCACTTCCCGACGCACCGTATAGCCTGCGCTCGGGAGAAAGATCCGCGTCCGCCGTAATAAAATTCCGCTCCAGCGCATAGCCGCGGATCAGCTGCATCAAAAAGCTCTTCCCGCTTCCGTAGCGCCCCACGATAAAGCGCATGGTTCCGCATCCCTCGTTGACCTGCTCCAGATCGGAGAGCAATGCCCCAATCTCGTCGGTTCGCCCAATAGCGATATACGGCGCGCCAATTCGCGGCACCACGCCTGCGGATACCGAAATCAAAAGCGAATTCAGCACTCGCTTTGGTATTTTCTGAAGATCTGCCGTATGATTCATTCCTCGTTTTCCTCCTTGTCCGACTCTTCCAATAACTCGATATAATCCTCAATGATCCGATAGCTTCCGTCCGCCGACTCGATCAAGACGTCCCCCAATACCTCAAAGGCGAGCTCGTTGATTTCCTCCGCCAAGGAATCGGGCATCTTCCCCTTCTCCCTTGCCTCCTCGATCAGCGCCGAGCTGTCCCCCAAGGACAAACGGCGAAGCATCTGCCACCGCGCTCCGAGACAACGCCTCAGCTCATTGCCCTCCTCGGTCCGGGCGGACACTTCCGACTCCCGCTTCGGTTCTGCCACAGTGTCCTCGGAAGGCGGTAGCAATACGGGTACTTCCTCAAACGCTTCGATCAGCTCGTAGGTCGTATTCCAAGACTCCCGCTCGATCCTTGCCGCATCCGACAACGATAGAGGCTTTGCGGGAACCTCGTAAAGTGCCTCGTAGGGAGCGGGCTCCTTCGCAGCCTTGATCCGGCGGCTCGGAAGCACTTCGGCAAAATAAGCGTCCAACAAATCCCTGACCTCATTCGGTAAGGAATAGACCGTCATTTTGGATTTGACACCGATATGATTTCTCAATTTATTTTCGGAATATTTGATGATATCCCCCACCAAAAAGCGCAATTCATTGGATCGGGAAAAGGAACAGTATTCCACCTCGATCCGATACCGTGTCTCCGCCGTGCAAAGCGCACCTGCGTAAGCATCCCGCTCTAACCGACAATCGTTGAAAGAAATTCCCGACAGCAGTCTGCCGTCCGCCGAATAGTACCGCACGGCACGAACCAACGCCTCGAAAATATGAGTATCAAACAACGCCTCATGCTCCCCCGCGTAAAATTTACTTCCGCGAAAATCGTAAGAGGTACAGAAGTGAAGCAGGGAGCGGGCGCATCCTCGCTCATCCCCCCTGGGCATGGCAATATAAAATTCCTTCAAGGCAAGAACCTTTTCCGCCAGCTCGCGTCCTCCCTCGGTGGGAGGCGGAAGACGGTGAATGAGGGAAAAATCGCAGATCCAATCCGCCAGCTTCCCCGAAAGGGAGGGAAAGCTTGTGTGATATTCCCTCCACAAGGCGGTCAGACGACGTTGGCTCTCTTTTACGTCCAAGCGATCCCCCAGATTGATCAGCTCATAAATATAAAGCAAAATGTAGCTATAATCGGTTTTAGGAAAGCTTCCCCTCCCTACGGAATCACGAAACCAAAAATAATAAGAAAGCTGAGCTTTATTTAACTGATTGTACTGGGGAACGTAGGAAAAATAGGACACGCAGTCACAGGGATCACCACGGCGATCCAAGAAGCGCAACGCATCCGCCATAAACTCCTGATAATACTGATACGCGCTTTTCTTTCGTTTCAGGATCACCCGATGGATCAAGGAATCCTCGGGGGCGTAAGACACCTCCGGCTCAAACTCCTCCCTCACGCGGGAAAGCCCGCCATCGGGGGAATGAGGCGGAATGTACCGTGTGATCACCGTACCATCCGAGGAAGAGCCGCCACCGTTCGGGGCGCCTTGCTCTCCACGGATTTCTTTGGGAGAGGTATCCACGGGAATACCGAAGGAGAATGAACGCTTGGGGATCAGAGACGAAATATCCCAAAACGAATCCAACTCCGCTTTTTTTCTGTTGTTTTCGTCGTATTTTCCCACGGCTTTTCTCTCCCTCCCCGCATTTTGGTTATTATATTATTGTACCATGTTTTTTCTTTTCTGTCAATCCAACCGCCCAAAAATCAAAAAATTTTCGATCCCTCGGCAATATTTTGAATTTCTTGCCAATATTTTTCAAATATCCACTTGAAAATTTTTGTTTTTGGGGTTATACTATATAAAATCGATATTATTTTATGGAGGCTAATATGGCACAGTTAAAGAAACTTTCCGCATTTGACGGCGTACAGGGTCCCGTTCTTACCATCGTCATGGACGGCGTTGGTCTTGCACCCGACACGGAAGCAAACGCCGTTGCAAGCGCATACACCCCCACGCTGGATATGCTGATGGCAAAGTACCCCACGGTCAAGCTGAAGGCACACGGCACGGCAGTCGGACTGCCCTCCGACGACGACATGGGCAACTCCGAGGTTGGACATAATGCCCTTGGTGCGGGTCAGGTATTCGCACAGGGAGCGAAGCTGGTCTCTCAATCCATCGAAAGCGGCAAAATGTTCGCATCCGATACGTGGAAGACCATCGTGGCAAACGTCAAGAGCAACGCAAGCACCCTGCACTTCCTCGGACTCTTCTCCGACGGAAACGTACACTCTCACATCGACCACCTGAAGGCAATGATCAAACAGGCAAAGGCAGAGGGCATCACCAAGACCCGCCTTCACATTCTGATTGACGGACGTGACGTTGGCGAAACCAGCGCACTGGAATACATCGATCCCTTTGAGGCATTTCTTGCCGAACTCCGCGACGCAAGCTTCGACATTAAGATCGCATCGGGCGGCGGACGGATGAAGATCACCATGGATCGCTACGAGGCAGATTGGTCGATGGTGGATCGAGGCTGGCAGACCCACGTTCTCGGCGAGGGCAGACAGTTCGCAAGCGCGGCGGAGGCAGTCAAGACCTACCGCGAGGAGTTCAAGGTCATCGATCAGGATCTCCCTCCCTTCGTCATTGCCGAAAACGGCAAGCCCGTAGGACCCGTAGAAGACGGCGACAGCGTAATCTTCTTCAACTTCCGCGGCGACCGTTCCATTGAGATTTCCAAGGCATTCGACGCACCCGCGGGCGACTTTGACAAGTTCGACCGCAAGCGTGTTCCCGCCGTGGTTTACGCAGGCATGCTGGAATATGACGGCGACCTGCATATCCCTCGGAGATATCTGGTGTCTCCCCCCGAGATCACTAACACCATGAGTGAGTATCTGGCAGATACGGGTGTCAACCAGTTGGCAATTTCCGAAACGCAAAAGTACGGTCACGTCACCTATTTCTGGAACGGAAACCGCTCGGGCAAGTTCTCCGAGGAGCTGGAAACCTATATTGAGATTCCCTCCGACGTGGTTCCCTTCGAGCAGAGACCTTGGATGAAATGCGCTGAGATCACCGATAAGCTCATCGAGTGCATCGAGTCGGGCAAGTACAAGTACCTCCGCGTAAACTTCCCCAACGGCGACATGGTCGGTCACACGGGCTCTCTCCTTGCGACCCGTTGCTCCATGGAGGCACTTGACCTTCAGCTAGCAAGAATCCTGACGGTTCTCGATACGGCGAAGGGCGTTGCGGTCATTACCGCCGATCACGGAAACGCCGATGAAATGTACGAGATTGACAAGAAAACGGGACTGCCTAAGGCAGATAAGAGCGGTCACTATAAGGCAAAGACCAGCCATACCCTCAATCCTGTTCCCTGCATCATCTACGATAATTTCTATGCGGACGGCTACACGGTAAAAGCGGACAAGGGCGAGTTCGGTCTGTCCAACGTTGCAGCTACCATGGTCAACCTGATGGGCTATGAGGCACCCGACATGTGGGACGAAAGCATCATCAAGTTTTAATTGACAGAAACCGAATACAGGATAAGGGCTGAATCCGTTTGGATTCAGCCCTTATCCATATCATTTTTCATGCAACGGCAAATAGCAGAACCACTCACCAGTCCCAGTCATCGCCGCCACCTGACACCTCGGGTGTCAATTGCTCCGTTTCAACCAATCCATCGGAGATCGACAGAATCTCCTCTGAGGTCAGATAAATCCATTTCGCCTTCGGCGATTCATAGGTTCTACTTTCTTTCATCCTCTTTCTCCTTACGTCATGGTATCGGTATTCAACGTCAGCGTTGCCATCTTGCCGTCCACAGTGACCGCTCCGCCCCTTACGTGATAGGTCACCGCCTCAAAGGTGATCTCTCCCACGTTTAACGGAATATTGTTGATGTTCAACGCAAAAATATACGCGCCTCCCAGCTCCTGTGCCGTGTATTGGATGATCGTTCCGTCCACATTACCAAGCAAAGAGGCATATACCGTGGTATTGGTCTTGTTGACTTTCTTTTCCTCGATCCCCTCGCCGTAGGCCCTTACCGAAAAGCCTACGGCGGAATAATTCAGAGAATCCACCACCGCAACCAGGCGCAAGCGGAACGTTCCGTTGTCTCCTTCTGCCGTCTGGTATCCCACAAGCTTGGTGCAAAAGGGCTCCGCTTGGTCCTCCGACATCTGATCGGCGAATCGCGCAATCCCGCGAGGCAAAACAAATCCCTCCTTCACCGCATGCCAATTACTCAAGCCGTAGCGGCTCAGGAGCGCCATTGCCTTGGTTCCCCGAAGGTCTTCCGTTTTGACAAGGCTGTACTTCCCTTCTCCATCAATTGCCGCCCCATTTGGGATCGGGCGAAGACTTCGTACGGTATACAGTGTATTTTCCAACGCCACCGAACCCGTTGCGTTTCCGTAAAATGCGGACACCGTTTCTTCCTCCGAAGAAATGACCGCATCCACAATACTGTTTGCAATGGACAGCGAGGAGGTACAGTCTCCCACAACGCCGCCAACCTTACCCGTTGGGCAGGTCAGCGAACCAAATACTCCGCTATCGGACACGCGCAAGCCTCCTGAGGTATAACCGACCAGACCGCCCATGCCACTCCCCGTTTGAGGGGCTGAAATCTCCCCCGCAAACACACAGGAATCCACACTCATAGGAACCTTTCTCGACCAGCCCACGAAGCCTCCCACACTGCTCGGCTTAGCCTCGCAAACGATATCCACGTCTACGTACAGATCACAAAGCATCAAGCCGTTAGCGCAATTCACCGCGTTTCCAAACAACGCCCCTACCCGACAAGAGGAATGAGACACGTCGATCCGTGAGTTAAGGATCGTAAGATTTTTTACCGTGACCGTCTTGTCCGCGCCTCCCGAAAGAATGTTTCCCAATAACCCCACGTAGCTGTAAGACGGCGCGTCGTAGTAAAGCCCCGAAATCGTGTATCCCTGCCCGTCAAGAGTTCCTTGAAAGCTACACGCATCGGAAATAGCGGGCCATGAAAGCAAAGAAGCCGCTTCCCTATCGGACACCGAGGATACATCCATCTCGTTTAACACGATATCTGCCCCAAGCTTTACCGTCTGATCGAAAAAAACAACCCGATTCGCCAATAATTGCGCAAAGCCAAGTAGCTCACTCGGTGTGGAAATACAGTACTCGGACAGGGTGGTATCTTCGGTATACCAAGCAGTGTCCGCCAAAAGCTCGCTTGGCTCGGACGATGCTGTTGATGGCAAATCCGATTCTGAAGCAAGGCAAGGAATCCCCGCGCCCATCAAAAGAATTACTGCCATACAGGCTGCTGTCCATGCTTTTGTTTTCATATGTTGCCTCCCATGAATCAATTTAAACAATCCAAAATACCCGTATACTATACCATAATCGACACAGTTCGTCAAGATTTTTTTGCTGTTTTTTTGTATTTTCAGTTTTTTTACTTAAAAATCCATATAGATTCACCCCAAAATAGCTAAATAGAAAAAAAAATGGCAGCGACACATCCCAACCGTTCGTGACCGTAAAGGTGATCTTTATCCGACTTTTTCGCCGCAAGCTTTACGCCGATAATCACAATAATACTACTGAACACGTCGGATGCGGAGTGGATCGCGTCACTGACCATTGCGCCCGAATTGGCAAGAATACCTTCCAGTATTTTGAAAATATGGATTTGTAAGTACTTTGGGATCTCTTACATCTATAAAGTCCCTAGCCGGTTGTATCCTGCCCTCTAGCCAAATTCATATATTCGCATCTGTCGATGCGTTGATTTTGTTTATAGGTCAGCACATATCGCACTGACCTTATCAATCATTGTTATTTCTTACAACTAATGCATTTTTTATAACCGCAAGCCTGTTCGGAGGACAGCGTATATCTTTCCATCAACGCGCGTGCCTGTGCCGAGGCTTCCGCGGAAAGCGAATAGTGTATCCATTTCCCTTCCTTGCAGGCATCCACAAGTCCCGCGTCACACAGAATACGCATGTGGTGGGAAAGCGTTGACTGTCCGATCTTTAATTCATCAAGAAGCTCACATCCGCATTTTGCCCCACTCATCAAAATCTCCATAATTTCAAGACGGTTATCATCGGCAAGTGCCTTGAACATCTTGATTCCTTCATTGTGCTTAAACGCCATATTGCTTTGTCTCCTCCCAACACATCAAGAACGGCTCTAATTATATCATACGATCCGACGGTTGTCAATGTGTTCGCGCGATTTTTTGCCGAGCATATTTGACATTATGCTTGGCGGTGAAAAGGTCGACGGTGTAATTCTCAAAATTGATAAGGAAACACCCCACAACCACCTTGAAATCCTTTTTACCTCCCCAAAATCGCATAATAAAGGGAGCGGATACCTCATAATGTCTTTATATATTTGGGCAGCATTTACTATCCCCCATGCGTACTCTCCATCGGGTGTCCTCATCACAACGCGATCGCTCAAAGTGTACACCGTCTTTTCCTCTTACGTCAACGTTCTCTGAAAATGGGGCTTGCGTTTTTATAGAAAGGCTGATCCGTTGAGCTCCGATTTCGGCTCACGAGACATCAGCGTATGTAATGCCTCGGATACGTTTACTCTGCCCGAAACCACCGCGTCAACCGTTTCCACGATCGGCATTTCTACGTTGTATTTCCTTGACAGGCTCACGGCTGCGGGTAAGGCGTTCAGACCTTCCACCACCATACCGACCTGACGAATGGCTTCCTCTGTGGACACGCCCTGTCCAAGCAGCATTCCGCAACGGTTGTTTCGGCTGTGCATGCTGGTCGCGGTAACGATCAGGTCTCCAATGCCCGCAAGACCGCCGAAGGTTTGCTCACGGCATCCCATTGCCGTACCGAGTCTTGAAATCTCCGCAATTCCACGGGTGATGAGTGCCGCTTTGGCATTATCACCACAGCCAAGTCCCGTTGCGATACCGGAAGCTAAGGCAATGACGTTCTTCAGTGCTCCGCACAGCTCGACGCCGCGAACATCGTCGTTGGTATATACGCGCATACATCCGGTAGTAAAGACCTTCTGAACGAATGCGGCAGCCTGCTGATCCTCGCTTGCCGAAACGATGACCGTGGGAAGATCTTTGACGACCTCCTCTGCGTGGGTGGGTCCGGACAGAGACACAAGCTTGACTGAAGGGTTCTTCAGCTCGTCCGCGATGATCTCGGTCATTGTATAAAGGGTTTCTTCTTCGATTCCCTTGGCAACATCCACGATTATCTGTCCGTCGGATATATAGGGGGCGGCTTTCCGTGCCGTTGCTCGAACAAAGGGTGAAGGAACCGCAAACATCACGATATCCATACCAACACAAGCCACTTCTATATCCTTTGTATAGATGATCTCCGAGGGCAATTCGATCCCCGGAAGATTCGAGTGCTTTCTCGTTACCGAAAGCTCGTCAACTTCCCTTTCAATTGCCGACCAGACCACAACAGATCTGCCCGCGTTACATAGCATTCTTGCAAGCGCAATACCCCAAGTACCCGCACCCAAGACTCCAACTTTTGTTATGTTTGACATTGTTCTCCTCGATAAATTGAAATTTGATTATTCTTTGCAAGGTGTAACAACCGGTTTGCCGTCTTTATCTAACAAAACTGTCATTCCGCCTGAATAGCCGCTTTGATGATACAAATAATTAACACCAGTTTCTTTGTCAACCCAAATTTCAACAGAATCTGCCCCTTGACTGTAAACTTTTTCAAATCTTTTTTCTTTAGCCATTATAATAACCTCCGTCAAATTTTTATTTATTGTCTTCATTATACCACAAAATACTTCAAATAGCAATCCTTTTCAACGAGAATTGCGGAGAAACATTCGAGCTTTTAAGTGATAAATATCCATCTATCGCAAAATCGCATCGGTCGATTCCCTATCCGTACCGAAAAATACCGAATTTTAGGCATTTTTCAGTTTTTTCTATCACTTTTCTATTTCTATTAATTGACAGAAAAATAGCCTTTTTTAGAGAAAAAACAAATGATACTTAATCCAATATGCGCAGAAAGGGCTACCGAAATGGTAACCCTTTCATATTCCAAACCACACTTTCAAGAATCCATTTAGAAGAATAACATGGAACAATTCAAACCCAAACTTTTCGAAGCGAATTTCCGGATTTTTACTCTCTTCTATCACTTTTCTATCACTTTTTTCTATCAAAACGTGTAAAAATACCATCTGGGTTCGAATAATAAAAAACACCTTTTTGTCTCAAGTGGTGGAAAAATCCACAAAAATAATAGAAAAAGAGCTAAAGATCAATGATTTTTAGCTCTAATTGGCGGAGAGAGAGGGATTCGAACCCTCGTGTGCTTGCGCACAAACTGATTTCGAGAAATCGGGGCGATGTCACAATCCGTCCCTCTGCGTCCCTAATTTTCGAAAAATCCACCGATTTTTCCGCTTTTCTTCCGCCCATCTGTCAGATTTTTCGGAAAAGTGATAGAAAAGTGATAGAAAACGAGGTTTTGTCGGCACTAATTATTCTGTAGAAAAATTCCGCTGAGAAATCGTTTGATTCCTCAGCGGCATTTCATGTTATTTAAAGAACGCCATCAGCAGCGTTCCCACTACCATAAGCGCAAGCCCCAAGAATGCTTTCTTTGAAAGCTTCTCCTTAAAGACAATGAAAGAGAAGGCAACCGTTACGAGAATGCTGAGCTTATCTATCGGAACGACAACGCTCACGTCGCCGTGTCCTATCGCGTAGTAGTAACAGAGCCAAGACGCGCCCGTCGCAATACCCGAAAGGCATATAAAGAGCAGTTCCTTCTTATCAATGGAACGAAGCCCCGTATGCTTCTTGCGGGCAAAAACAATACCCCAAGAAAGAACGAGAACAACGCCTGTTCGAATGGCAGTTCCGAGATTGGATTCTACACCCGAAATACCCACTTTTGCGAGAATCGAGGTCAGTGCGGCAAATACCGCGGCGAGAATGGCGTATATCATCCAAGAGCATCCCTGCGCCTGCGCGGTATTCTTTTTCTTTTCTACCATCAGAAATATCCCCAGTGCAAGAATGGCGGTCGCGATCAGCTTAACGACGAGATTTGACGTCTCTCCAAAGCAAATGATGGCAAGGATAACGGTAAGTATTGTGCTGGATTTGTCGATGGGAACGACCTTGTTGATGTCTCCCATGGAAAGTGCCTTGAAATAGCATATCCAAGAAGCACCCGTGGCAAATCCCGAAAGGATCAGAAAGATAAGAGCCTTCGGCTGAATGTGGGCGATGGTCGTCTGCGATCCCACAACAAACACCATGAGCCACGAGAATGCGAGAACGACGATCGTGCGAAGTGCCGTGGCAAGATCGGAATCGGTCTTTTTGATGCCACACTTGGCAAGAATAGAGGTCAGTCCCGCAAAAACTGCTGAAAAAACAGCGGCGATGATCCATGTCATAATGATAAATTCCTTTTTGATCGGATTGTCGGTCTTATTAGGATAATTATATCAAAAAATGTCGAATATTTCAATACTTCCGCCGGACTTTTCTGTTCTTATGCGATATGCTTTAAGATAAATGAAAAAACACCGCTGAGGTTTCGTAAGATTCCCCAGCGGCACATTTATTAAAATTTCTATATTGAATAAATCAATATTCCAAGACCTGCCGAGACAAGTATCATCAGTATCGGCGAGGGCTTTTTCTTTTTTATTTTCTTGAAAGCGAAAGCGATAGCAACAAGAATCGCAAGTATGATAAATCCTCTGACGTCGGGGGCAAATCCGCCTGTGAGAGTTGTGAAGCTGAGCAGTGTGCTTGCCGCCATCGTAACAGCCGTTGCAAGAATGAGTGCTACTATGCAAGGACGAACACCACTTAGAAATGCCTGAACTCCCTTGTACTTGAGGAAATTGCGGATCATGGCGCACACGAGCAGAATGATAATAAACGAAGGAAGCACAACGCCAAGCGTTGCCACAAGCGAGCCGAGAATGCCGCCCTGCGTCGAGCCGACAAAGGTCGCCATATTCACAGCGATAGGACCCGGAGTGGATTCCGATACCGCTATCATGTTCAGTAGCTCTTCCTCGGTCAGCCAACCGAGTGCCAAAGCCTTGTCGCGTATGAGCGAGATCATGGCATACCCGCCACCAAAGGTGAACATACCGATCTCAAAGAAGGTCAGAAATAATTTGAGATATATCATTTCGTCTCTCCTTTCTTCTTCATCGCTTTAAGAAAATAGGCGAAAAGACCGATACAACCGCAGATGAGAATATAGAGGATAGTCGAGAACTTAACGGCAAACAGAGAAAATAGGATCATACACAGCATTACCGCTGAAACAATGGTTATTGAAAACGCTGTCTTTTTCATTGACTTAAGCATCTTAAGTCCTGCCGAGAAAATGAGATAAATGACACATACCTGTATGCCGCGGAATGCGTATTCCACAAGTGTAAATGACAGAAAGGCATCAAAGAACAGCGAGATCGCAAAAATGATGATAAAGGACGGAATGACAACGCCAACCGTTGCCACAAGCGAGCCGAGAAAGCCTGCATGCTTGTATCCGAGATAGGTTGCAGCATTTATGGCAATAGGACCGGGTGTCGATTCGGCAATCGCCACCATGTCAAGAAACTCGTCCTTTTCTATGTATTTTTTCTTCTCAACAAATTCATTCTCAAGCAGAGCGATCATGGCATACCCACCGCCAAAGGTGAATAAGCCGATCTTCATCATCGTGAGAAAGAGACTCAGATATTTTTTCATTTTAAAACCTTTATTATACTTTCAACTGTCAATCGAATCTGCTCGTGGTTTGAGATCGTCGGAGTGCCGTCGCCGTCCTGTGCGCCGTACATACCGAAATAGGCGTGACAGCCGCCATCGATGACGACCTCACAAAAGTCATCGGGCAAGTTCGACTTGTTCTCGTCGTACTTTTCACGGTTCAGTACCTTATCCTCACTGCCGTAGATTGACAACACGTCAAGGTCGGTATCGGACAGATCTGCCGTGGAATAAGAGCCGAGCAATATCAGCCCCTCATATTCGTCCACGTGGTCGGCAAGATAGGACGCCGCCATAGATCCGCCGAGGGAATGACCGCCGATGTACCAATCTTCGATCTCGGGATATTGCTCCTGTATCCCGTCCGCCGCGTTGATATCAAATACGGCGAGATTGAAGGGCATTTCCACAAGTACGCAGAGAACACCCTCGCGGGCAAGTTCCGCCATCAAGGGCTGAT
>JAFTPX010000045.1 GCA_017463065.1 Clostridia bacterium | reverse complement strand
ATTGCGCTTGCGGCTGCGACGACAGCCAGAGTGATGGCAATGATCTTACCGTAGTTGGTAGACTTTTTCTTAAAGAAATTCATAATGGACCTCCTGTATATAATATAAAAAGTTTTTCTAAGTATAGTATATCATATTTTTTGAAAAAAGCAAGTTTTTTTTGAAATTTTTTTGCGATTTTTTCAGAAGCCTTGATTTTTCTTGCTTTTGGGGATAAAAGACCAATTCTCGCCCTTCGATATTCACAATTACTCGGCGCACTTGCTCCAAAACAAAAAAGAACGTTCCCGCCAGAAAGTTCTTTGGAGGTTTGGAACCTTTCTCGAAAGAAAGGTTCCAAGAAAACGCTTCCTAACGAGTCTCCTTATTGATCCGTGCTTTCGATGACGTAGAGTCCGCCCTTGCGAACCGAGACAAGGGCGCAATTTTCGATGATCTCATTGGAGACGGCGTACTGGAAGGTACGGCAGAGGGTGGTGTTTTTCAAGGGATATTTACAGCCCTCCACGCTCACGCCCTTGACCTTGTCCGAAAGAGCAAGGAGGGAGAGATAGCGAAAGCCGCTTCGGGGCAGGAGGGTGCTGGTAGACTGTATGTACCGTACGCGGTTGTAGCCGTTGGTGATCAGGGCGTGGATCCCTTTCTGATACAGATCCTCCAAAATAGCCAGATTGGAAAGGGTATGATCCAATCTGCCGTCCAGACCGCCGATGATGACAATCTCCGTCGCCCCCTTTTTCAGGGCAACGTCCACTGCCAGCTGGGTATCGGTAAAGTCCTTCTCGGCGGGAACCTGAAGCCGCTCCACCTTTTCGGGGACGTCACAGCCGCCGAGGGAATCGAAATCCCCAAGAAGCAGAGAGGGAGATTCTCCCAGCGACAGGGCATTGCGATAGCCCGAATCCGCCGCGAGGACCAGATCCTCTCCCTTGGCGTGCTCGGTGATATTGGAGGGAAGGATTGCTCCTCCCGTATAAATCAATGCTTTCATCCTTCGTATCCTTTCCAATGTCTCAGGTCCATTTCTTCTTTTGCTTCAGCGTATCGTAAAGCTCCGCATAGCTTGCGTGACGGGAGGGCGGGATCGTTCCCTGGCGGACGGCGTCCAGAATGGCGCATCCCTCCTCCTTGGTGTGGGAGCATTTGGTGTAGCGGCACTGACCGATATAGGGGAGAAACTCCCGCATGGTGGTGGGAAGATCCTCTTTGTCGAAGAAGTCAAACCGCGCGAAATCCAGCATGGAAAAGCCCGGGGTATCGGCTATGTAGCCGCTATCGGAGGACTCCGATAAGGGAAACAGTTCCACAAGCCTGGTGGTGTGCCGTCCCCGTTCGATCTTGCGGCTGATCTCCGAGGTGGAGAGGGAAAGGTGAGGGAACAGACGGTTCATCAGTGTGGATTTACCGATGCCCGACGCTCCCGCGAAGGCGGCGGTCTTTCCGCCCAGATGCTCGGCAATAAAACGGTCAAGGGGCTGGATGCCGTCTCCCTCCACGGCACTAACCGAAAAGCAAGAGAAGCCGCACAGGGAATAAAGGGTCACCAGCTCCTCCGCATAGTCGGGCTTCAGCTCGTTTTTGGTAACGACGATCACGGGCTCAATACGGTTGAACTCCGCAATGGCAATGAGCTTGTCGACGGTTGTCAGAATAGGCGAGGGGGCGGCAGACGCCATGGTAATGAACAGATAATCCAGATTGGCGACGGGGGGG
The DNA here is from genome assembly GCA_017463065.1 of Clostridia bacterium. Taxonomy (GTDB): domain Bacteria; phylum Bacillota; class Clostridia; order Oscillospirales; family CAG-272; genus HGM12713. Next base: position 10,225 of record JAFTPX010000045.1, on the reverse strand, counting down.
CGGATCAGCGCGTTACGGCGCTCACCGATACCATCGATGACAAAGCCTGCCGCTGCGCCTCCCGCCTCGGAGATGGGCTTGGCGCGGTCGTCATAGAGAAGGGTCACGGTGTCTCCCGGCAGAGGAGTGATGTGCTCGTGGCGGAAGGAGCCCCGCGCGCGGCACTGGATCACGCTTCCCTTCGGGAGAACATCGTCACCGAGCAGTCTGACCGAATAGAGTCCGCCCACGCCTTTTAAAATTTTTCCTGTCGCTGTTTTTTCCATAAATGAAGATTCCTTTTCGTAGTGTGCGGCGCGGTCAGGAGCTGACGTACAGATCCACCGCCACCGTAGAGGAGGTAATGGGAGTTCCCGCAATGGGAGTCTGGGCAATCACGGTACCGCCCTCGGAGGCGCTTCCCATGGAATAGACGCTTCCCGCCACCAGTCCGTAGTCCCGAAGCTTTGCTTTTGCGTTTTCCACGCTCATACCGTACAGATCGGGAACGGTGCGGGAGGAATAGTGATGTCCAGCGCTGACCGTGAAGGAAACCGTGCTTCCCTCGTCCGCCGTGGTGTTGGCGGCGACAGACTGTTCGATGACAGTCCCTGCGGGATAGGAGGAGGCTTGGTAGGATACCCCTCCCGCCTTCAGCCCCGCGGCGCTCAGCAACGAGCTTGCCGCTTGCTCGGTTTTGCCGAACAGATCGGGAACAGAGACCCGAAGGATCTGCTTTCCCGCGCTGATACGTAGGGTCACCGAGTCTCCCTCGGAAAGGACAGACCCTGCGGCGGGGCGGGTGCCGATGACGGTTCCCTTGGGGGCTGTGGAGGAATATTCCTCGGTGACCGTTACGGTAAGCCCTTGGTTTTTCAGGGTTAGAACTGCCTCTCTTCGGTCAAGACCTACAAGATCCGCTACCTCGTACCGCTCTTCCCCCCGACTGACCCGTAGGGTCACGGTGCAGTAGCCATCTTTTTCATAAATCCGTCGGACGACACCGCTTCTCGGCGATTGGGAGATCACCAGACCAGCCGCCACCTCGGGATTGTATTCGTATTGAATGATCAGCTGAATCCGTTGATCCTCCTCAGTGAGGACGGATTCGGGGGCTTTCCCCAGAAAATCGGGAACGGTGACCGCCTCAAAGGACCGTCCGTATCGGGAGAACAGTCCCACGAGAACCCCGCCTGCCGAAAGCACCGATACCAAGAGGGCGGCACAGAGCGCTCCCCCAAGGATGGGCAGGGATTGAAGCTTCTTTTGCCGAGTGGGACGACGAAGCCGTTGCTTCAGGGAGAGGAGGGCGGTGGCAAATCCTTTGCCGATGGCGCGTAACCGAAGGGCGAGTGCCCGCAAAAGACGGGTTGGACGTCCACGGTTCCGCTCCTTTTTTTTGCGGTGACGCCGAGCGGGCTCCTCCGACAGATCGCCGAATTCATAAAGAGGAATAAACTCAATGGGCTCGGGGGGCAAGGGGCGCCCCTGTCGAAGAGTATCCCGCCCCCGCAGACGGTATTGCCTTTTCTGATTTTGGAGGGGAGCGGATCGCTTTCGCGAGAAACGGACACGATATTTCATGACAAGACTCCTTCCGATAGAATATGTAGAGAGGAGTCTGGATGGATTATTCCTTGGCGTCTGCCCTTTCCTCCGCCCGTCTGAGCTGACCGCAGGAGGCGTTGATATCGGCTCCCAAGCGGCGGCGCACCGTAGCGCGGATGCCCTTTTTCTCCAGAAGGGAGGCGAATCGCTCTATCGCCTTCTTGTCGGAGGCGGAGAAGCCCGTTTCGCTGACGGGATTGACGGGGATCAGATTCACGTGAATGGGAAAGGTGACTCGGTCGGCGGGAGAACGGAGCTTGGCGTTGAGCAAGGTCGCCAGACGCAGAGCCGCGTCGGGGGAGTCGTTCTTTCCCGCGATGAGGGTATATTCAAAGGAGATCCGCCTGCCCGTTTGCTCGTAATAGCTTCGGCAGGAGGCAAGCAGACGTTCGATATTCCATTTTTTATTGACGGGCATAATGGCGCTTCGGGTCTCGTCGTCCGAGGCGTGAAGGGAGATCGAAAGGGTAATGGGGAAGCTTTCCTTTGCCAGACGGTCGATTCTGTCACACAGTCCGCAGGTGGAAAGGGAAATGTGCCGATAGCCGATATTCAGCCCCTTTTCGTGTCCGACAAGGCGAAGAAATCGGATCACGTTGTCATAATTGTCCAGCGGCTCTCCGATGCCCATCATGACTACGTTGGAGATTCTCTCGCCCAGATCCTTTTCGGCGGCAATTATCTGTCCCAGCATTTCAGAGGGAGCAAGATCCCGTACCTTTCCCCCGATGGTGGAGGCGCAGAAGGCACAGCCCATGCGACAGCCTACCTGAGAGGAAATGCAGATCGTATTGCCGTGCTTGTACTTCATAACCACGCTTTCCACGCAGTTTCCGTCGTGGAGGGTGAAGAGATATTTGACCGTTCCGTCCAAGGCAGACACCAGCTTCCGCCGTACAGAGGGCAGGAAAAAGAAGGCACGCTCCGCTAGCCTTTGGCGGGTTGCCTTTCCAATATTCGTCATTTCCTCGGGGGAGAGTCCGCGGTGCATCTGGGGGAAGATCTGTCCCGCGCGATATTTGGGCTCGCCCAGCGAGAGGAGTAGCTCCTCCAGCTCCTCGGGGAGAAGGGAGAGCAGATCGATGAAGGGGGATTCGTTCATAGTTTATGTTCCTCAATACTCAATAGGATAACCGATGGCGTTTACGCCTTGCGGCTTCGTCTGAGCCGCGCGATGAAAAATCCGTCGGTGGGAAATTCGTCGGGAAGCAGGGTTAACATGCCCTTGTCGCAAGAAAGGGGCCCTGCGGAAAAGGGTTCCAAGGAAAATTCGGGATGGCGGGCAAGGAATCTGCCTACGTTTTCCTCATTTTCCTCGGGGAATATGGTACAGGTGGAGTAGACCAATACGCCACCCGCCTTCACGTAGCGGCAGGCGGTCTCCAGAATCGCCAGTTGAATTTCGGGCAACGCGGCGGAAGCTGAGGGATTCTTGTAGCGAAGCTCAGGCTTTTTGGCAAGCACGCCAAATCCCGAGCAGGGAACGTCACACAGCACCCGATCGGCAGATGCCTCTCGCTCCGAGAGGAAGTTTCTTCCGTCGTTGGCGGCGGTACTGATGATAGTAATACCCAATCTTTGGGCTCCCGATTCAATGAGGGGGAGCTTTTTTTCGTGAAGGTCGAGAGAAAGGATCTGCCCATGGTTTCTCATGCGGATCGCCGAGCCGAAGCTTTTGGAGCCCGGGCAGGAGCAGATATCCATCACGAATTCTCCCGCTTCCGCGCCCAACGCCTCTACGCAGAGCTGAGACGCCTCGTCCTGCACGAAAAACAGGCCCTCCCCGAAGCCGTACAGGGAACGGATCGCTCCCCGAACCAACAAGCCGTTGGGGGCATAGGTTGCAAGAACAGAATCGGGGATCTTTTTTGCCAGCTCCTCCCGCGTGATCTTCAGCGTGTTGACCGCCAAGGTGGTGGGCGGTGTGCGGTCAAAGGCGCGGAGGATCGATTCTGTCTTTTTCTCACCGTAAGCCGCCAGAAGCTTTTCCGTCAAGGGAAGACCCACCGAATAGGCAACGGAAAGATAGGCGGCAACGCCCTCGTCGCGGATAGGAAGACAAAGCCCGCCCCCACGGGTGTAGGCGCGAAGCACGGCGTTGACGAAGCCCGAGAGCTTTCTCGGAACCAGCGAGACCGTTTCGTTGATCGCCGCGTGAGGGGGGATTCGATCCAAAAAGATCAGCTGATACAATCCCAGCCGCAGGGCGGTTTTCACCGAGAGATCCAGCTCCCTTACGGGGCGGGAGGAAAGACGGTTCACCTGATAGTCCAGTGTCAGCCGCTTTTCGGTGACACCGTACACGAGCGCCGCCGCCAGATTCCGATCCGCCTCGCTCAATCCACTTTCGGAGAGGGCGTGATCCAGTGTGATATTCAAAAATTGGTCGTTTTGCTCTGCCTTTTGAAGCAGGCGGTAAGCAAGAGCTCTGGGGGTCATGTCCGCTCCTTTCCTTGATGGTTATCTTCTTCGGTTGCCTCCTGCCAAAAGCACCAGTCTCAGCAGGGTAAGCAGGGAGGTCACCAATGCGGCGACGTAGGTCAACGCGGCGGCAGTCAATACCTGTCTCGCGGCGTGTTGCTCGTCCTCCGTCAGCTCTCCCGATGCCGAAAGGGCTTGCATGGCGCGGGAGGATGCGTTGAATTCTACGGGCAGAGTGGCAAGCTGAAAGGTCGCCACCGTGGCGTAGAGAATGATGCCCATGAGCATCAGATAGTCGCTGTAAAACAGCAGTCCGATAAAGAACAGGGGAATTGCCGCCATAGAGCCGAAGCGGGTCACGGGGATGATCGCCGCGCGGAATTTGATGGGCGCGTAGCCCGTGGCGTACTGCACGGCGTGCCCTGCCTCGTGAGCGGCAACGCCGATGGCGGCGGCACTTTGGGAATCGTGAACCGCATCAGACAGACGGATCACGTTCTCACGGGGATCAAAATGATCGGTCAGCTCACCGCGAATGTGCTCGATTCGCACGTGCTGCAGTCCGTTCCGATCCAAGATTTGTCTGGCGGCATCCGCCCCCGACATTCCTCTGCGGGTGGGATAGGCGGAATGCTTTTTATAGGTGGAGGACACCTTGGCTTGCGCCCAGATCGAGAAGATGAGGGCGGGGAGGACGATGAGGATCGTCCAGTCAAAACGAAACAGTCCAAACATAGAGTAAAGCTCCTATTTTACAAATAAACGGGTACGGACGGGGGCTTTATTGCAGAAGGGCTCCCACTTGGAGCTTCCGACCTCTGACAAAGGCATCCGCCGTCATACGGGATTTTCCCTCGGGGAGAACACCCAGAATGGTGACCGAGCCTTGCTTGCAGGCGACGGTAATTCCGCCCTCCAAGGACAAGACCTCACCGGGTCTCCCGTGAGTCTCCCCGTTTTCCTGAACGGTTGCTTCGGTGATCTTCAACAGCTTCCCGTCAGGGGTATGGGTAAAGGCAAGGGGAATGGGAGATAAGCCGCGGATCCGATTATGAAGCGTTTGGGCGTCGGTATCGAAGGTCAACAGGCAATCCTCCTTAGTGATCTTCGCCGCGTAGGTCGCAAGCGTGCCGTCCTGCGGGATTCGCTTTGCCGTTCCCGCTTCCAGATCTGCCAAGGTACGGACGATGAGATCCGCGCCGCAAAGACCCAGCTTGTCGTGGATGGACTCAAAATTGTCACGGTCCTCAATGGTGACCTCCTCCTTCAGAAGCATATCGCCTGTGTCCAGTCCCACGTCCATGTACATGGTGGTAACGCCGGTCACCGCCTTACCGTCGATGATCGCTCTCTGCATAGGCGCCGCTCCGCGGTATTCGGGGAGTAGGGATCCGTGTACGTTGATGCAGCCGTGCTTGGGATACCGAAGGACAGCTTCGGGAAGGATCTTGCCGTACGCCACCACCACGATCACCTCGGGGTCAAGGGTGCGGAGCAGCTCCATGAACGCTTCGTCCTTCAGGGTCGTGGGCTGATAGACGGGAAGTCTGTGCTCTGCGGCACAGACCTTCACGGGCGGTGGGGTCAGAGTGTAGCCCCGTCCCTTGGGCTTGTCGGGTTGGGTGATGACCGCCGTGATCTCGTGCCCCGCCTCAATCAGCGACAGCAAGGAAAAAACGGCAAAGTCGGGTGTACCCATAAATACTATTTTCATAAACGCAGTTCCTTATTTTAAAAATTCTCGGATTTTAGGGGAGAAATTTCCTTATTCCGTGTCCAGCATCCGTAGGGCGCAGTCAATATAGAGCTTGCCGTCCAAATGATCCAGCTCGTGGCAGAACGCCTTGGCAAGCATCCCCGAGCCCGTGATGTCAAAGGTCTCGCCCTTACGGTTCAGGGCACGGACGGTGACGTGCATAGGACGGCGGGTGATGCCCCATCTTCCGGGGATCGAAAGACAGCCCTCCTCGCTTTCCTGCTCGCCCGAATAGGCGATGATCTTCGGATTGATCAACTCAATGAGCTGTCCTTCCTCCACCTCAATGACCACGATACGGCGAAGAACGCCCACCTGCGGAGCGGCAAGACCCGCACCGCCCACGGCACGCATGGTTTCCGCCATGTCGTCCAACAGGGTCAGAACACGGGGTGTAATCGCGTCTACGGGACGGCAGACCTTTCGAAGGGTGCTGTCGCCCACCTTTAAAATTCTCAATTTAGCCATAGGATTCTCCTTCCGCTTGATGACGGTTTTTTCATACAATCGACGTCAGAGCGTCGAGGGGTTGAAATCGATGGAAAGGGTCAAGCCTCTGGTGCCCGTGCTTGCGGATTTGGAAAATTCCCGAAGCAGTTGGGCGAAGAGTGCCCTACTTTGCTTGTTCAGTCGGCACTTGACGACCATTCGCATCCGATATTTGTTTTCTACTTTATAAACGGGTGCCTCAAAGGGTCCGAACACCACGGCGGGAATGCCGCTTTCCTTGTCCTCCAGCGCGCGCTTCAGCATCCTTGCCAGAATCCCCGATGCCTTCAGAAGCTCCTTTTCGTCGGGACAGGTGAGAACCAGCAGAACGATGTCGCAGAAAGGGGGGAAGACCAAGGCGTGGCGTAGACGGATCTCGGCTTGGTAAAAGCTTTCATAGTCCTGGTTGCAGGCGTAACGGATACATTCGCTGTTGGGATTGTTGGTCTGAATGACCGCTTCTCCCGCCTTTTGTGCCCGTCCCGCTCTGCCGATGACCTGTGTCAGCATGGCGAAGGTTCGCTCCGCCGCCCGATAGTCGTCCAGATACAGAGAGGCGTCTGCCAGAAGGACACCCACCAGCGTGACGTTGGGAAAATCGTGTCCCTTTGTGACCATCTGCGTGCCCAAAAGAACGTCCGCGTCATTTCGGCGAAAGGCACCCAGCATCTCCTCATAGGAATAACGGGAGGAGGTGGTATCGGTATCCATTCGCAACAGTTTCGCGTTGGGTAACAGCTCTCCCAGCTCCTGCTCTACCCGTTGGGTGCCGAAGCCCATCTTGGTCAGATGGGGACTCTGGCAGGAGGGACAGACTGAGGGAGAGGGCATTCTTCTGCCGCACCAATGACAGCGAAGCTCTCCCCGATCATAGGTGTTGCCTAAGGTGTGATAGGTCATGGACACACTGCAGGTGGGACAGCGCAACGCCTCGCCACAGCTTCGACAGCTGATAAAATTGTTGTAGCCCCGTCGGTTCAGAAACAGAATCGACTGATTCCCCTTCTGCTGATTTTCTACCAATCGGGAGCAGAGCAGGGAGCCAAGGGGGGACAGACTGCCGCTTCCCGACTCCTGCCGCATATCGGCAACGGTGACGCGGGGAAGAGAAGCGCCGCCGTATCGGTTCTTCATGGAAATCAGAGTATACTTGCCTTGCCTTGCCTTGTAATAGCTTTCCAAGGAAGGGGTAGCGGAGGCGAGTAGCATCAGCGCCTTGTGATGGGCGCAACGGTATCGTGCGATATCACGGGCGTGATATTTGGGGTTCATGTCGGATTTGTAGGTGTGCTCCTGCTCCTCGTCAATGACGATCAGTCCCAGATTGTCCAAGGGAGCAAATACAGCGGAACGGGTACCGATGACCACGTCCGCGCCTCCGTTTCGGATTCGCCTGTGGGTGTCAAACCGTTCCCCTGCCGACAGTCCCGAGTGAATGATGGCGACCCGTTTCCCGTATCGGGAGCAAAAGATATCCAAGGTCTGGGGGGTGAGGGCGATCTCGGGCAACAGCAGGATCACGCTCTTTCCTTTGGCAAGCACGTGGTCGATGGTTTTCATCATGACCGAGGTCTTTCCGCTTCCCGTAACGCCGTGAAGCAGAGCCGCTTTCGCCTCTTCCGAGTCCGAGAGGGCTTGCAGGGTGGACAGGGCGGCGGATTGTTCTTCATTGAGCACCAAGGGCTTGCTTTCTTTCTTTTCTCCGATGAGCACGCTTCGGTCTACCGACCGTTGCACACGCCGTACCAACCCCTTGTCACAAAGGGCGGTGATCTGGGACCCCGTGGCGTGGCAAGCGGCGAGCAGATCCTTCTGCCGATGCTCCTCTTCCTCGGAATCTACCAGATATCGCAGGATCGCCAAATGGGTTGCCGAGCGAAGCTTGCGGTGGGGGTCAATCCCCTTGAGGATGGCGTCGGCGCGCTCCCGATCAATGGCGAGAGCGCAATAGGGCTCGCTTTTTTCGCCCGAGGTTCGGATCTCAAAGTCCTTTTTGATCAGCTCTGCGGCGATCAGCTTTTTGAGGGCACCCTCTGTGGCGGGACCGAAGCGGGTCTTCAGCAGATCGAGACGGACACTCCCTCGCTTGCGGATAAAGTCGCCGATGAGAACCGTGGACGGATCCAGACCCTCCCGCTGGGTAGGCGTGTCGGTGCCCGCAAAGCGATAGACCTCCTCCAAATGGGACAGCACCGAGGCGGGGATCATTGCCCGCACCGCGTCTCCCACCGTGCAGAGAGTCTGTTCCTTCATGAAAAAACAAAGCTCCCGCATTTCCTCATTCAAAGACATTCTTCGGTCGCAAACGGAAAGGATCGGCTTGCAATCCTTGTCACGATTGTCAGGCGCATCCTTCAGAGCGACCACCAAGCCGATGCGGCGGTGGTTGGCGTTTCCAAAAGGAACGGTGACAAAATCACCCTCCCTGAAGGTGCCGCGCAGATCGGGAGGAATAAAATAGTCGTAAGCGCTGTCGATAAAATATGGATTATCCAGCAGATGAATCCCAGCGTATTCGAGCATAGTTCCTTCCTCCGATGAAATGTTGTCTGTGAGAAAACGGGGAGACGACTGTTTTTTCGTTCCGATTAAACCGTTTTGGGCTCGGCGGTCTCACCCTCGGTGGCTACGTCCTCGGCAGAGGCTTCCTCGGAAACAGCCTCCTCGGCTACCGTTTCCTCGGTCTCTTCCAGATGAACGATCTTGTATTGACCGTCGTGGATCTTGGAGATGGCGTTCTTGACCGCCTTTTCGTCGCGGTATTCTTTATTGATCATGTTGATCAGATTGCGGTCGTTTTCCTTATTTCCCGTTGCCGCCTTTTCCGCCGCCTCCCGCTGTCTGACGTACTCGTCGGTGATCTTGCGGGCACACTTGGCTGTGGCAAGAGCCAGCTCGTAACGGTTGAATTCGTCCTTGGTAAGTTCCTGAATCGTAGGATAAAGCATAAAAGATCTCCTTTAATGAATGATTAAAATTTATGGAATAATTTATTGTTTGACAAAGCCTAGGGGTGCTATGCGTTCAGCAAGCAAAATAGGAGTCCGCCATTTTTTTGTGTCGCCGCATGGAGTGATGCTCCGCACGGACGATGGCGAGAATGTCCTCGGCGGCGTCAAGGTCGCGCCCGTCGTAGTTGTAGACCACGTAGTCGTAGAAATCCGCCTCGGCGATCTCCTCCTTGGCGCGTTCCAGTCGGGCGAGGATCTTATCCTCCGTCTCGGTTCCTCTGCCGCGCAGACGGGCTTCCTGTACGGCGAAGGAGGGCGGCAGAAGGAGGATCAGCACCGCGTCGGGAAATTTCTTCTTGACGTTGCGCGCGCCCTCTACCTCAATCTCAAGGATCAGATTTTTACCCGAAGCCAATACCTCCTCGGCTTCCTTGCGGGGCGTGCCGTAAAAGTTTTCGCAATATTGGGTATATTCCAGCATATCCCCCGACTCGATCCGAGCGAGAAATTCCTCGCGGGAGATGAAGTGGTAATTCACGCCGTCAATCTCTCCCGGACGGGGGGCACGGGTCGTAGCGGAAACCGAATAGACGAAGTCCTCGGTTTGCAGCAGATGGGCGTTGACGGTTCCTTTTCCGCTTCCCGCGGGGCCGGACACCACGATCATAAGTCCTTGTTTCATAGAGTGTCTCCTTTTTATTCTTCGGGGTCCTCGTCTGCCGCCGTGTCGTTGCCCTCCAGTCGGTTGGCAAGGGCTTCAGCGGGAAGGGCGCAGAGGATCACGTGCTCGCTGTCGGTGAGAATGACCGCGCGGGTCTTTCTGCCGCAGGATACGTCGATGACCCGTCCGCCGTCCTTGGCATCCTGAACCAGCCGTTTGATCGGGGCGGAATCGGGACTGACGATGGTGAGAATTCGTTCGGCGGCAACCAGATTGCCAAAGCCGATGTTGAGTAATTTCATAGCCGTTGCTTCCTTTTCGCTGTTGTCATTATTCGATGTTCTGGATCTGCTCGCGGAT
>JAFTPX010000015.1 GCA_017463065.1 Clostridia bacterium | reverse complement strand
GTACCTTGCCTTCCTTCGGAGAAACGGCAATTACCTTTCCCTTTACGCCCTTGTCGTCACCGGAAAGAACGATGACGGTATCGTCTCTTTTGATATTCATCTTCTCGATACCTCCATTAAAGTACTTCGGGTGCGAGGGACAGGATCTTCAGATAATCCTTCTCGCGGAGTTCTCTTGCCACAGGCCCAAAAATACGGGTTCCTCTGGGGGTCTTGTCTTCTCTAATGATTACCGCGGCGTTCTCGTCAAACTTGATGTAAGAACCGTCAGCGCGCTTCATGCCCTTTACGCTTCTTACGACAACAGCCTTAACGACCTCGCCTTTCTTTACAACACCGCCGGGAGTAGCCTTCTTTACACAAGCTACCACCACGTCACCGATGTTTGCGTATCTGCGACCGGTTCCGCCCAGTACGCGAATGCACATCAGCTCTTTAGCTCCGGTGTTATCGGCAACCTTCATCAATGTTTGTTGCTGTATCACTTTCTTTTCCTCCTGATTTCAATACGATGTTTGCCGTATTTACTGTATATGGTTTGGAGCTAAATTATTTAGCTTTTTCAATTATTTCAACAACACGCCATCTCTTGGTCTTGGAAAGCGGTCTTGTCTCCATAATTTCAACCTTGTCGCCGATGCCGCACTCGTTGTTCTCGTCGTGAGCATGAACCTTCAAGGTACGCTTGATGATCTTTCCGTATACGGGGTGCTTTACGTTGTCCTCGATAGCGACGACGATCGTCTTGTTCATCTTATCGCTGACCACACGGCCGACACGTACTTTTCTAAGATTTCTTTCTTCTGTCATGACTTATTCCTCCTTACGCGTTTTTCTCTGAAAGAACTGTCATTACACGAGCAATGTTCTTCTTGACTTCAACGATCTTGTGAGGGTTGTCAAGCTGATTGATTGCGTGCTGGAAGCGAAGCGTGAAAAGCTCTTCCTTGAGTTCCTTGAGCTTTGCGTTCAGCTCATCGGCGCTCATCGTTCTCAGATCTTCTGTGAATTTTGTTGCCTTCATTATGCTTCCTCCTTCACTACAAACTTACACTTGATGGGGAGCTTGTGAGACGCAAGTCTCATTGCTTCCTTTGCCACCTCTTCAGCTACGCCGTCCATCTCGAACATCACTCTGCCCGGCTTTACAACGGCTACCCAGTACTCGGGAGATCCCTTACCGGAACCCATTCGGGTCTCAGCAGGCTTCTCGGTGATGGGCTTATCGGGGAAAATCTTAATCCAGACCTTACCGCCACGCTTGATGTAACGCGTCATTGCGATACGGGCAGCCTCGATCTGATTGCTGGTGATCCATGCGGGCTCAAGCGCTACAAGACCGTAAGAACCGTTTGTAACCTTATTGCCGCTCATTGCTTTACCCTTCAATCTACCGCGCTGTACGCGACGGTATTTGACTCTCTTCGGCATTAACATTATTTACGTCCTCCTTCTCTCGGAGCTCTCTCGCCTCTTGCGCCCTCGGGACGACGGCCGCGTCTCTCACCGCCACGGTTGTCACGGCGATCTCCGCGTCTGTTGTCTCTGGGTGCGTTTGCCGCGGGTCTGTTGACCTCATTCAGAACCTCACCCTTGTAGACCCAAACCTTGACACCAATCTTACCGTAGGTGGTGTTTGCTTCCCAGAAACCGTAATCGATGTCGGCTCTGAGAGTCTGCAGCGGGATCGTTCCCTCATGATAGTGCTCGGTTCTCGCGATCTCCGCGCCTGCCAGACGGCCGCTGCAGGAAATCTTGATTCCCTTTGCGCCCAGTCTCATGGTGTTTCGGATCGCCATCTTCATTGCGCGGCGGAAAGCAACTCTTCTTTCCAGCTGACCCGCGATGTTCTCGGCAACCAGCTGCGCGTTCAGGTCGGGCTGTCTAACCTCAACCACGTTGAGGGCAACAGGCATGCCAACCATTTTCTGAAGCTCATTCTTGTACTTCTCGATCTCTACGCCGCCGCGACCGATAACCATACCGGGCTTTGCGCAGTGAATGAATACGCGAACTCTCTGGCTGTCACGCTCGATCTCAATCTTCGGAACGCCCGCAGCCTGAAGCTCCTTCTTCAGATACTTTCTGATGTTGTAGTCGGATACGAGGGTGTCCCCGAACTTCTTGTCGGAGGTGAACCATCTCGAATCCCAGTTTTTAATTACGCCCACACGAAGTCCGTGGGGATTTACTTTCTGACCCATTCGTTCTTACCTCCTTCTCAGTCTCTTTCCTTAACTACGATGGTTACGTGAGATGTTCTCTTCAGAATTCTGTCCGCGCTTCCCTTTGCTCTGGGCATGATCCGCTTCAGAGTGGGTCCGGGGCATACGAAGCACTCGGAGACGTACAGTCTGGTTTCGTCCATCTCAAAATTGTTTACTGCGTTTGCAATTGCGCTTCCCAGCAGCTTAACAAGGTATTCCGAAGCACTCTTCTGAGTGGTCTTCAGAATCGCCATTGCGGTTCCCGCATCCTTGCCTCTGATGAGGTCCAGAACGATCTTAACCTTGCGCGGGGAAATTCTTGCATATTTCAATGTTGCCTTTGCTTCCATTTCAAATACTTCCTCCCTTTGCATTATTTACCGTTGTTGGATGTCTTGGAACCGGCATGTCCCTTAAAGGTTCTTGTCAGCGCAAACTCGCCGAGCTTGTGTCCTACCATATCCTCGGTTACGTATACCGGAATATGCTTTCTTCCGTCGTGAACCGCGATGGTGTGTCCAACAAACTCAGGGAATATGGTGGATGCACGGGACCATGTCTTCAGAACTTTTTTCTCGTTCTTCTCGTTCATGGCACAGATGCGTGCATAAAGCTTTTCTTCTACGTAGGGTGCTTTTTTCAGGCTTCTGCTCATCTTATATTCCCTCCTTATTTAGCGTTTCTGCGTTTTACGATGAACTTGTCTGTTCTTGCCTTCTTGTTTCTGGTCTTATAACCCAGAGCAGGCTTACCCCAAGGAGTAACAGGAGAAGGTCTACCGATCGGCGACTTACCTTCACCACCTCCGTGCGGGTGGTCACAGGGGTTCATTACGGAACCGCGGACAGTGGGACGGATGCCCATGTGTCTGGTCTTACCGGCCTTACCGATCTTCACGGTGTCGTGCTCGACGTTGCCGACCTGACCAATGGTTGCCTTACAGTCAAGGCGGATAATTCTAACCTCGCCGGAGGGCAGTCTGACCTGCGCTACGCCGTTCTCCTTGGAGATCAGCTGAGCGGCAACGCCCGCGGAACGAACCAGCTGCGCGCCCTTACCGGGGTAGATCTCGATGTTGTGAATGAAGGTACCAACGGGAATATTCTCGATGGGCAGGGTGTTACCGGGCTTGATATCAGCTTCCGCACCGGTGTAAACGACGTCTCCGTCCTTCAGACCAACGGGAGCGATGATGTAGCTCTTCTCGCCTGCTTCATTCTGCAGAAGTGCGATGTACGCGCTTCTGTTGGGGTCGTACTCGATACCAATTACGGTTGCGGGAGCGGTGTTCGCTCTCTTGAAATCGATAATTCTGTACTTCACCTTGTTTCCGCCGCCTCTGTGGCGAACGGTGATTTTACCGTAGCTGTTACGTCCGGCGAACTTCTTCTTGATAACGGTCAAGCTCTTTTCGGGAGTAAACTTGGTGATCTCCTCAAAGGTAGCAACCGTCATGTGTCTTCTGGACGGTGTAGTAGGCTTATACTTTTTCGTAGGCATTCTTCTTTACCTCCTACCATCAGTTGAGGCCGTCGAAGAACTCGATGGTCTTGGAGTCAGCGGTCAGGGTTACGATCGCTTTCTTCCACTCGGAGGTGTATCCGAAGTGAACGCCGAGTCTCTTGGGCTTCTTCTTCATATTGATTGTGTTGACTTTCTCTACCTTTACGCCGAACATTACCTCAACCGCCTTCGCAATCTCGGGCTTGGTTGCGTCGGAGCGCACCTTGAAGGTATATCTCTTATCGCCGATCGCATCCATGCTGGCCTCGGTGATAATGGGCTTAATGATGATATCCTGTACCATTTTCATTATGCATATACCTCCTCGAGTTTTTCAACTGCCGCGCGGGTCATAACGACCTTTTCGGCCTTCAGCACCTCGTATACGTTGATGGTGCTGTAAAGAGTGGTCTCTACGCCGGGGATATTTCTGCAGCTTCCGATGACGTAAGCGTCAACAGCGGGCAGAACAACCAGCGCGCTCTGGGGAACCACAGCGGTTCTGGTCTTTCTCTCCTTTACGACCTCTCCCTCGGTTACGGTGGTTACCTTGTAGTTCTTGGTAACCTCCTTCTCGCATCCGAGTGCCTTGAACATCTTGACCATCTCCGCGGTCTTGTATGCTTCCATCTTGATCTCGTCTACAACAATGAGCTCACCGGCAGCAACTTTAGCGGACAGTGCGCTGAAGAGCGCGACTCTCTTGGTCTTCTTGTTCATAGCGATGCGGTAATCTCTGGGCTTCGGACCGAGAGCGACACCGCCGTGCATCCACTGAGGAGCGCGAGTGGAGCCCTGACGAGCTCTTCCTGTGCCCTTCTGTCTCCAAGGCTTCTTACCGCCGCCCGAAACCTCGGTGCGAGTAAGAGTGGACTGCGTGCCCTGTCTCTGATTCATCAGATACGTTCTGACAGCAGCGTGGAGGACTGCTTCATTCACTTCTCTGGCAAAGATCGCATCGGACAACGCCATCGTGCCAACTTCCTTACCGGTCATATCAACAACCTTAATATTAGCCATGATTCATTTCCTCCTTCCGCTTATGCTTTTACCGAGTCACGGATGAATACGATGCCATCCTTTGCGCCGGGAACAGCGCCCTTGATAGCGATCAGATTCTTTTCCGCGTCGATCTTCACAACCTTAAGATTGAGAACCGTAACCTGCTCGTTACCGTACTGACCTGCCATCTTCTTGTTCTTGAAGATTCTTGCGGGGTCAATTACGCCCATGGAGCCGGGCTGACGGTGAATGGGACCTGTACCGTGTGTCATACGAAGGTGGTGGTGATTCCATCTCTTGATTACGCCCGAATATCCGTGACCCTTTGTCATACCTGTTACGTCGACCTTGTCGCCTGCGGCGAAGGTATCGGCTGTAATGACGTCACCTACGTTGATTGCGGAAATGTCATCAAGACGGAATTCCTTGAGGTGCTTCTTGAAAGCAACTCCTGCCTTTTCGAAATGACCCTTTTCGGCCTTGGTCATGTGCTTCTCCTTTACGTCAGAGAAACCAAGCTGAATTGCGTTATAGCCATCAGCTTCAACGGTCTTTTTCTGCGCGACCACGCAGGGACCTGCTTGGATTACCGTAACCGGAATCACATTTCCGACTTCGTCGAAAATCTGTGTCATACCGATTTTCTTTCCGATAATGCCCTTTTTCATTTTGTTTTTCCTCCTGTAAATTATTGGTTGACATCCGCGTGTCGATGCCAACATGACTTACAAAGTTGCCGAACTGTAAGAATGATAACTTGCATCGGCTGTTATCTTTGTTTTGCCGGGGATTTTGTGGTGCTTGATTCAGATTTTTACCTCAATCTCAACACCGGCGGGGAGCTCAACGCTCATGAGCGCGTCAACAACCTTCTGCGACGGCTTCACAATGTCAATCAGTCTCTTGTGCGTTCTCATCTCGAACTGCTCGCGACTGTCCTTGTACTTGTGAACGGCGCGGAGGATCGTAACGATCTCCTTTTCCGTAGGAAGCGGAATAGGACCGGAAACGGTTGCGCCGTTTCTCTTGGCAACTTCCACGATCTTCTCTGCCGCAGCATCGATGAGGGTGTGGTCGTAGCTCTTCAGTCTTACTCTGATTTTTTCCTTGACTGCCACCTGCTTTTCCTCCTTTAATAGATTTGCCTGCTCGCGCCAGCGCATTGGGTCTCGCTCACGCGAACCGCATTTTCAGGGGCACATCCCTCAACACCGTGCCGTGCGTTTTCTTTTTGTTCATTGAAAAAGCCGAAAATCATTCTCGCATCAGCATCTGCTCGAACGACCTCGGGAACGCAAAGCCCACGACAAGCACCGTCTTGGGGACTGCTTTCGCCCGATTAAAACGGACATACTCCGCGAAAATTCCCTGTCGGAGTGTCAATCCGACAGCAACCTCTCGCTTCAACGCATATCAAGCTCAATCATTATATCATACTTTTTTTGATATTGCAAGCGTTTTTATTCGTCGTTTCGCAGATTTTTTTGTTATTATTATTAGTTTCGTTGTAACTTTCGCACAAAAGGCTCTGTGTTTTTCTTGCTTTTTGCCTGTAAACAAGCGATTTTTTAAGTCAAGAAGGAAAAACAGCCGATTTTCCCGCGTTTTTCTTCAAAAAAATAAAAACAGACCGCATCTTTTTCAAAAGAACGGGCTGTCGAAGAAACGAATCCAGGCACACAGATTCGCAAATCGCAAAAATTCTTAATTTCTCCTGTTATCTACACTATTATATATAATCGATCATACGCCACTCAGGGCTCCGTTTTCTCCATTTGTTGTTCGATGGATTCTCGGCATCCGCGCTTACGCGGATGCCGAATGTTCAGGTATCTTTTTTCTTAACGCGAACCAGCAGGCTGAGAAGCGCCTTCCCATGAAAGGGGATCAACGGATAGAGATAGTTTCTCTTCCCGTTCACCGTGGAGTTGGTGGCGAGAAGAACGGTGACCAGCAAAAATCCTCCCGCAAACCCCCATATGCCGAATATGGCGGTCAGAATGAGAAGCATGATTCGCAAAAATTTGATGGCGTAGCCAAGCTCGTAGCTTCTTTGGGTAAAGTTGGCAATGGCGACGAACGCCATATACAGAATGACCTCGGGAATCAGCCAACCCACGTCCACCGCGAAGTCTCCGAGGATCAAGCCCCCCACCACCGACAAGGAATTGTTCAACATATTCGGGGTATTCAGGGATGCCAAGCGGAGAGCATCAATGATAAATTCCACCAGCAAAAGCTGTACGACGATGGGAAGCTTCCCCGTTTCCTCGGGAAAGGCAAAGGTCAGCCATTGAGGGATAAAGTCGGGATATTCCAGCATCAGGTACCACGCGGGGGTGATAATCAAAGTCAGAAAGAATACCGCGTACCGAACGATCCGAATATACGTCCCCGTTAGAGGTGGGAAATAAAAGTCGTTGGATTCTTGCATAAAGTCAAAAATTGTGGAGGGCAGCACCATAACCTGCGGGGAATTATCGATGAGGATCAGCACACTTCCCTCCATCAGCTGTGCCGTCGCCGAATCGGGGCGCTCCGTCGTTCTGATTTTCGGAAAGGGATTGTACCACCGCCTTTTGATCAGACACTCGGACAGCGATTGGTGCCCTACGGTCAGCGAGCCCGTTTGAATCTTCGTCAGCTTTTTCTTCAGGGTCTCCACGTAGTTCAGATCCGCCCGATCCGCCATATAGCAAAGCACCACGTCGGTTTTGGAGTCGCTCCCCACCGTCATATACTGCATGGTCAGCGCGGGATTGCGAATCCTGCGGCGGATCAGTGCCGTATTGAAGATCAGCGTTTCCACAAATCCATCCCTCGCCCCCATCATGACCCGATCCCCCTCGGGCTCCTGCGTTTCTCTGGCGGGATAGGTACGGGAATCGATGACGATCGCCGCCGCGCCGAAGGTTTCGCCGATCATCAGGGTCGCCCCCGACAGCACCATCTGCACCATCAGCGCCGTATCCTCGGTCACGTCGGTCTCTACGTAAGGCACCGCCGTTTCCATCATTTCCCTTGCCGATGACGGCATCTTTTTTAACGAAAGAAAATGCATCATCATTTTCTGCATCACCGTGTCCTTGACAAAGCCGTCAATATAATAGAGCGTCACCTCGCCGTTGGCGAATTTCAGCGTTTTGCTCAATACGTCGAAATTTTCCTTCACCCGAAGCGTCTTGTTCAGATAGCTCACGTTCTCCCGATAATTTTCACTCAGTCTGCGCATACAACCTCCGCAAAATTCATTTCCAAAAATAGTATGTACCGTTTCTTCCCAATCATGCAAGCGCCATTCATTCTTCTCCTTTTTCCTTTCATCACCCTATTGACAAGCGCCGAAAAAGATTGTATAATATAGACGTCAAAATTCGACCGATCGTGTCAAAAGACAAGAAAAGGAGCATACATGAAAAACTTTTTTTCCGAATTCAAAAAATTTATCACCCGTGGAAACGTGGTTGACATGGCAGTCGGTGTCATTGTCGGTAGTTCCTTTACCGCCATTGTAAACGGACTCAGCAACTACATTTTGAAGCCCTTTATCAATTTCATTCTCGCGAAAATTTTCGGGGAGGATTCCCTGTCGGAAATCTACACCTTCCTGATTAAGGCAGAAAAATCCGCCGACGTTCTGGATGCGGACGGTAACGTCATCGGAACCGAGATTGTTCCGGATCTGGCGGAATCGATCTACATCGATTGGGGCGCGTTCATCAACACCGTAATCAATTTCTTTCTCATTGCCCTTGTCCTCTTTACCATTGTAAAGGTCATTAACAAGCTCAGAGAAAGACATGACGATCTGGAGAACATCATAGAGAAGAATACGCTAGGCAAAAAAGAACGAAAAGAACTCCGCGCGAACGGAATCAAGCTTCGCGACAAAGAGGCTGTCAAGGCATATTTTGCGGAAAAGCAGCGACTGGCTGAGGAAGCAGCGGCGGCAAAAGCGGCAGCGGATGCCGAGGCAGCAAGACTGGAGCGGGCGGCAAATCCCACTGCCGAGGATCTTCTGAAGCAGATTTTGACCGAGCTGCAAAAAAAGGCATAATCCCCAAAGCGCAACGGCAATAACAAAATAAAGTACGAATCGCGTAGCCATGAGAAAACCTCTCGCGGCTACGCGATTTTGTTTAAATTTTTGTCCGACCTTGTGAAGAGGGCGTTCTGAACGATCCATTTTTATCGTTCCGATCGCCTCAACCAAAAGAACCGTTGCGGCAAAGCCGCAACGGTCGATTGGTTATTCGATAGGAACGATCAGACGTTCGGATCAGCAGCAGCCGCCGCAGCAGAAGATGATCAGCAGAGCGATGATGATCAACCAGATCCAGTTATCGTCAAACAGATTGCACAAACAGTTATTCATCGTAGGTCCTCCCTTAAAGGTTTGAATCGAGGGCTGTTGCCCTTCGATATTATCATATGAAGGAAGGTCCTGTTTGGTGCATCAACAAATTTCGTCTTGGATTGCTACGGGCATACCCAGCTCGTCCCGGGTTTTACAGCATACCACCGGAACATTCTGCTTCCAGTCGGGAATAATGGCGTTTTGAAAAAACTCTCCTCTTTTTTACTTTTTCGAATTTTTACTTTTTCGAAAAAATAAAAAAATCCAAAAAACCTATTGAGAAAAAAGAAAAAATATTATATAATAATATAGGTTATTTATTTCCAAAACGAAGACGGAGTACATCAATGTCAAATACTGAAAAACAAACGCATATACGAAACTTTTCAATCATCGCCCATATTGACCACGGAAAATCCACCCTTGCCGACCGAATTCTGGAGGCAACCGACACGGTAACCGCGAGGGAAATGGAAGATCAGCTTTTGGACAATATGGAGCTGGAGCGGGAGCGCGGCATTACCATCAAGGCCCGCGCCGTTCGCCTCAACTATACTGCCCCCGACGGCGAGATCTATCAGTTCAATCTGATCGACACCCCCGGTCACGTGGACTTCAACTACGAGGTTTCCCGTTCCCTCAACGCCTGTGACGGTGCTTTGCTGGTGGTAGATGCCACTCAAGGAATCGAGGCGCAGACGCTGGCAAACGCTTATCTGGCGGTGGATGCCAATCTGGAGATCGTTCCCGTCATCAACAAGATCGATCTGCCCTCGGCAGACGCGGATCGGGTACGGGGAGAGATCGAGGACATCATCGGAATCCCCGCGGAGGGCTGTCCCGCCGTATCTGCCAAAACAGGACTGAACATCGAGCAGGTTCTCCATGCTGTGGTGGAGCAGGTTCCCCCTCCTTCGGGAGATAAAAACGCTCCTCTGAAGGCACTGATCTTCGATTCCTATTACGACAGCTATCTGGGTGTCGTGGTCAACGTCCGTATCTTTGATGGCTCGGTCAAGAGCGGCGACAAGATCCGTCTGATGAGCAACGGCGCGACCTTTGACGTAGTAGACGTGGGCTATATGACCCCCTTCGGTCTGCAAAAGGCAGACTGTCTGAGCGCGGGAGAGGTAGGCTATCTCACCGCCTCCATCAAGAGCGTGGGAGAGACCCGCGTGGGTGACACCATTACCTCAAATGAAACGCCCACCGATACGCCTCTTCCCGGATTCAAGGCGGTTCAGCCTATGGTCTATGCGGGTATTTACCCCGCCGACGGCGCGCGGTACGGCGACCTCCGCGACGCGCTGGACAAGCTCCAGCTCAACGATGCGGCGCTGATCTTCGAGCCCGAGACCTCCATTGCCCTCGGCTTCGGCTTCCGTTGCGGATTTTTGGGGCTGCTTCATATGGAAATCATCGAGGAGCGGCTGGAGCGGGAGTTCAATCTGGATCTGATCACCACCGCCCCCTCGGTTATCTATGAGATCAAGCGAAAGGATGGCGAGCTGGTGCGGATCGACAACCCCTCCAACTATCCTCCCGCCGACGAGATCGATACCGCTTACGAGCCCTTGGTTCGCGCCAATATCATTACCCCCACCGATTATGTGGGCGGTCTGATGGATCTGTGTCAGGACAGACGGGGCAATTTCCTTGATATGAAATACATCGATACCTCCCGTGTGGAGCTG
Organism: Clostridia bacterium; assembly: GCA_017463065.1. Lineage (GTDB taxonomy): Bacteria > Bacillota > Clostridia > Oscillospirales > CAG-272 > HGM12713. Next base: position 6,593 of record JAFTPX010000015.1, on the reverse strand, counting down.
CATTACGATCTGCCCCTGAACGAGATCATCTACGATTTCTTTGACGCGCTGAAGAGCCGCTCTCGCGGGTACGCCTCCTTGGACTATGAGCTGGGCGAATACGTGCCCAGTAAGCTGGTGAAGCTGGACTTCCTGCTCAACGGCGAACAGGTGGACGCGCTCTCCTTTATCGTTCACGAGGAAAAGGCGTACGGCAGAGCCAGAAAGATCGCCGAAAAGCTGAAGGATAATATTCCCCGTCAGCTTTTTGAGGTTCCGATCCAAGCCGCCATCGGCTCCAAGATCATCGCCCGCGAGACCGTCAAGGCAATGAGGAAGGACGTCCTTGCCAAGTGCTACGGCGGCGATATCACCCGCAAGAAGAAGCTTTTGGAAAAGCAGAAGGAAGGAAAGAAAAAAATGCGCCAGCTCGGATCGGTGCAGGTCTCGCCCGAAGCCTTCATGGCTGTCCTCAAGCTGGATGATGATAATTAAAATAAAATTGAATAAGCCCTGTTGGGACAGGCATCCCCCGTTTTACGGGGGATTTTCTTGATTCACCTTGCCGTCCGAAAGGCGGCGGACAGCTTCTCTAAGGCGCTTTTTTCAATACGGCTGACGTAGGAACGGGAGATCTTCAAACGCTCGGCAATCTCTCTCTGGGTCATGGGGGGGCGGTGATTGAGCCCGTACCGCAAAATCACGATCTGCCTCTCCCGTTCGTTCAGTACCGTTCCCACGTAACGGAGTGCCCGATCCGCGGCAATCTTTCGCTCGATCTCGGAGGTCAGACTTTCGTCACAGCTGATCACGTCAATATAGGTCAGCGGGTTCCCATCCCGATCCACGTCAATGGTCTCGTTGAGAGAGATCTCCGCCGACAGCTTCTTTTGAGAACGGAAGTGCATCAGAATCTCGTTCTGAATACACCGCGCCGCATAGGTAGCGAACTTCGCGCCGTTGGAAATCCGAAAGCTATCCACCGCCTTGATGAGTCCCAAGGTTCCGATGGACACCAAATCCTCCTGATTCTTGGCGGATCCGTAGTATTTCCGAACGATATGGGAGACCAGTCTCAAATTATGTAGAATCAGCTCCTTTCGCATGGAGGTGTCTCCCCTCTCCATTTGTCGGAAATATTCCCGTTCCTTCTCAGGGGGAAGGGGCGGCGGAAAGCTTTGCGGAGTGCCAATCCCCAAGATCATGTGAAAAAATCCCGAAAGCATCGAAATCAGATCGGTAAACATAACTTGCCTTTCTTTGCGGCAACCCAAATGCCCCTGTGGGAAAATTAAGGGGTACTGTCACCGCTTCCCTTTTCATATGTATGCGGCTTCCCGAAAATCATTCCGCCCAAGGACGTCCGCTTTTCTTGACAGAAACGGGCTTTTGTGATAAAATAATAAGAGAAACTATACTTTTGGAGGTTTTCTATGATTCTTTTAAGCGGAAACGCAATCGTCGGTCAGTCGGGAGGTCCCACTGCCGCCATCAACGCAACTCTCAGCGGGGTGATCCGCGGCGTAATGTCGCAAATGAAAAAGCATGGTTGCATCCATAAGCTTTACGGCATGCGAAACGGCATCGCGGGTCTGCTGGAGGACAAAACGGTTTGTCTTTCCGATCTGTTTGACCGCGAGGAAAAATTAAAGCTGTTGGAGCAAACCCCCGCCGCGATTCTGGGCTCCTGCCGCAAAAAGCTTCCCGATCCCGACTCCCCGTCCCCCGAGGATATGGCAGTCTATCAAAGGCTGTTCGACGTTCTGGATGCGTACGACATTCGCTATTTCTTTTATATCGGCGGAAACGATTCGATGGATACCGTGGCGAAAATGAGCCGTTACTCGGAAAAACACAACAAAGGAATTCGGGTCATCGGCATCCCGAAAACCATTGATAACGATCTGGCACACACCGACCATACCCCCGGTTACGGATCGGCGGCAAAGTTCATTGCCACCGTCATGCGGGAAATCGTTTGCGATTGCTCCGTCTATACGAACAGAGCCGTTACCATCGTAGAAATCATGGGACGGGATGCGGGGTGGCTGACCGCCGCTGCCGCCCTTGGGCGCATGAGCGACGGAGTCTCGCCCGATCTGATTTATTTGCCCGAAAGAAGCTTTGACACCGAGCGCTTTCTTGCCCGTCTGGAGGAGCTGTTTGCGCTCCGTCCTAATTTAGTAGTCGCTGTATCCGAGGGAATTCGATTCGCCGACGGACGGTACGTAGGCGAATCGGCGCAAAACGGCGTCACAGACGTGTTCGGACATCAGTATCTGGCAGGCACGGCAAAGGTTCTGGAGGCAGCGGTTCGGGAACGGTTCGGCTGCAAGGTTCGGTCTATCGAGCTGAGTCTCCCCCAACGGTGCGCAAGCCACATGCTATCCTTGACAGACATTACCGAATCGATCCGCATCGGACAGGCGGCAATTCAGGCGGCACTCGATGGGGTCAGCGGCGAGGTTATGCTCTTTGAGCGGCAATCCACCACGCCCTATCAATGTACCATCCGCCATCAAAGCGCGCAAGCCATTGCCAATCAGATCCAATACGTCCCCTCTGAATTTATTACAGAAAGCGGAGATCAGGTCACCGATGCCTGCTGTGAGTATCTTCTGCCGCTGATCGAGGGAGAATGTGACGTTTTGTATCAAAAAGGAATGCCCCGCGTTTTGGTGTTACCCAATTAAAACAACGCAAAAAAGGATAAAGCCATGAAAACGGTTATCGTAACGGGTGCCTCCTCGGGCATCGGAAGAGAATTTGCCGAGGTATTGGGCAATCTGTCCCACGTGGAGGAGATCTGGGTCATTGCCAGACGCGGGGGAAGATTGGAGGAATTAAAAAACACCATTGCCGCCACGGTCCTTCCGTTGGAGCTGGATCTGACCCGCAACGAGGCATTGGATGCCTATCGCAAGCTGTTGGCAGACCGCAATCCGCAGGTAGTGGCATTGGTCAATGCCGCAGGCTACGGCTGTATGGGCGAGGTGGAAAACGTGGAGCTGTCCGATCAAAGAGGCATGATCGACCTGAATATCACCGCCCTGACCGCCATCACCAAGCTGACCCTTCCCTACATGAGCTACGGTGCTGAGATCTATCAGCTTGGTTCCTTTTCCGCTTTCACTCCCCTGCCCTATATGTGCGTCTACGCCGCCACCAAGGCGTACGTCCTTAGCTTTTCACGGTCACTGAACGTGGAGCTGAAGGCACGGGGAATTCACTCTATGGCTGTCTGCCCCTCCTGGGTGAGAACCGAGTTTCCGGACCGCGCCGCCACCTATCGGGACGTGATCGTTTTCTTTGATCATTTTTACACCCCCGAGCAGGTGATCCAGCGCGCTCTGCGGGATATGAAAAAAAGGAAGGACGTGTCGGTCTGTGGCGGGAAGCACCGCCTGCTTCGATTGTCCCTCAAGCTTCTGCCCCAACGCTTTGCCATGAAGCTTTGGTGCATCCAACAGAAGAAATAGCGGTTGACAGACCTTCGGTTCTGTGATATAATTAATTTTGCATGATTTTTTAAAAACACAGGAGGCACTCCTTTGGAAAACGAAATGAAGCTTCGCTCAGGCGCCACCATTCGTCAGTTGGGCGGCGAGGAAGCGTCCCGCAAAAATTATCTGACCCGTCAGACCCTTTCCAAGCTCCATCTGATGCCCTCGGGCGATCCCGTGGCATACGATGTGGCACCCGACGGACAGATCATCTATTACTTTGACCCCGGCAGAGTGGTGGAGGCTCCCCCCGAAATGTGGTACTTCCCCAACGCTCGCAAGGACACCATGACCCTGCCCAGCGGAACCGTCATTGAGCGCATGAGCACCAAGAACGCCGCCGCCAACGGATACTATACCCGTGAAAAGCTCTGCCGCATGCACTACGAGGTAGTGGAAGAGCCCGTGGCGTATACCTTAAAAACCGATAAGAGCGTGCTTTATTTCTTCGACAAAAAAACCGCCAAGCGTCTGCCGCTGAACTGCGTGCGCTGCGGAAAGGATATCCGCTACAAAAAGAAGCTCTGCCGCGCTTGCTACGAGGAGGATCTGGCGGTCCGCCGCGCCGAGGGTGACGCTCACCGATCGGCTCATTATCACATGGCACGGGAAAAGGTCCTGTTCTTTGATCTGGAGCTGACGGGCTTCTACGATCACGACGAGATCCTTTCTATCACCATCGTGGATGCTACGGGCAAGCTGATCATGGATACCCTGGTCAAGCCCCAGAAGAAAAAGAAATGGAAAAATACCGAAAAGGTACACGGCATTACCCCCGATATGGTTTCGGACGCTCCCTCCATGAAGGAGCTGGAGCCAAAGATACGACAGATCTTTGACGAGGCGGAGAACATCATCGCCTATGGTGTTTCCACCGATTATAGCCATATCAAGTACTTATATGAGGGAAAGGAGCAGGAAGCCTTCCGCGATAAGATCCGTTGCTGTGCCAACGAATACGTTCGCTACATCACCGAGCACCGTCCCGATCTCTCTCACGCGTCCCTGACCGACGCCATGAGCTGCTTTGAGATCGAATGGAACGGCGTTGCGCACACCTCCATGGCAGATACCGTTGCCTGCATGAAGGTCTGGGAGGTTCTTTTTCCCAATTATTACGCCGATTAAGCATCAAAAAGGAGAAACAAGATGAATTCTTTGTTCGGATTGGACCGTCCTTCCGTAAAGGATGAGGATCTGGCTCTGCTTGCCACGACCGACAATCATATTCAGATCATGATCTGGGAGTCGTTGCTTCAGGGGGCGGACATCCCCTACCTGTTGAAGGAAAGAGGATCGGGCACCGTGATGAAGGTCATTGCGGGATACTCGGTGTTCAACACGGATATCTACGTGAGAAAGGAACAATTGGAGGAAGCGCGTGCCCTGCTTGAGGGTTGCGAGGAATCTTCCGAGGAGGAAGCGGAATGACCAAGGAAATTTTACTGTGCAAATACGGGGAGATCGTCCTCAAGGGCGCCAACCGTAAGAGCTTTGAAGATATGCTCAGCCGTGAAATGAAGAAGCGTGCCGCTTGCTACGGCAACTTCGATATTTACCGCGCTCAGAGTACCATCTACATCGAGCCCATGGACAACGAGGCGGATATGGACGGCATGTTTGAGGCGGCGTCCAAGGTCTTTGGCATTGTCGCCATTGCCCGTGCCGCTGTGTGCGAGAAAAACATGGAGGACATTGCCCGAACCGCGCGGAAATACGTCCCTCCGTTTCTGGAAGGCAAAAAGACCTTCAAGGTAGAAGCCAAGCGCTCCGACAAGGCGTTCGCATTGGACTCCATGCAGATCTCCCGTGAGATCGGCGGCGAGATCCTCGAAGTCTGCCCCTCCATTCGCGTGGACGTGCATCACCCCGACGTAATCGTCAAGGTGGAGATCCGTGAGTTCGGTGCCTATATTTCCGCGGGTCAATTCAAGGGAGCGGGCGGTATGCCCGTGGGAAGCAACGGCAAGGGACTGCTCCTGCTTTCGGGCGGCATCGATTCCCCCGTGGCTGGCTATATGATGGCAAAGCGAGGCGTTCGACTGGATGCCGTCCACTTTGAATCCTTCCCCTATACCAGCGAACGGGCAAGAGAAAAGGTGCTGGAGCTGGCGCAAATTGTTGCGGAATATTCGGGAGACATTTTCGTACACGTGGTGTCTCTAACCCATATTCAGGAGGAACTGGTCAAGGCGTGCGAGGAGGATTATTTCACCCTTCTGCTCCGCCGTTATATGATGACTATCGCCGAGCGGATCGCGAGAGAAAAGGGCTGTATGGCACTGATCACGGGAGAGAGTCTCGGTCAGGTGGCATCCCAAACCATGCAGGCGCTTGGCGTGACCGATGCGGCGGTGAATTTGCCCGTGTTCCGTCCCTGCATTGGAATGGATAAGGAAGAGATCGTGACCATCGCCAGAAAGATCGGCACCTTCGAAACCTCGATCCAGCCGTACGAGGACTGCTGTACCGTCTTTACTCCCAGACATCCCAGAACCAAGCCCGAGCTTGCCAAGGTGCTGGCACAGGAAAACAAGCTGGACTTTGCCGCTCTGGTGGAGGAAGCCCTTGGTACGACGTATACCGTGCATATCAAGGCGGAATATTAAGCAAAATGTTAAAAAAACGGGCGTTCGGCAGACAAAATCCGAACGCCCGAAAAAATTTTTCAACTTTTTTTTAAAAAGGTATTGCATTTTCAAAAAAGATGTGGTATAATAACAAAGCTGTCAAGCAGACGGCCCGTTGGTCAAGCGGCTAAGACGCTAGCCTCTCACGCTGGAAACATGGGTTCGATTCCCGTACGGGTCACCAAAAAAGGAACACACACCGACCGGTGTGTGTTCCTTTTTTGGTGACCGTACCCCCATCGATACAGCGCATGCAACACATGCGTATGGGTTCCAGAATCTGCCGAAAGCCGACGGGAGCTCGCTCACGAGAGGCTCGGCAGATTCCGCCGCCGTAGTGAAGCGGAGGGCGGATTTCTGTACGGATTTTTTAGTCATAACCACCAGCCGTGTGCTGGTAGTTTTCGTTTCACAACAAGTAAAGCACTTCGCAATCACGATGTGCTTTTTGTTTGCGAGCTGTACCCAAATACCTCCGCCA
>JAFTPX010000014.1 GCA_017463065.1 Clostridia bacterium | reverse complement strand
ATACTCCTTTTTCTCCTTTTCGGTACCATCAAGTCGTTCGAGTGAACATGACAATTGCATCAGCAACAACGCATTATTGGGGTAGGTTTTCAACGCGTTTCGCATGAGTTCGACGTTTTCTTTGTGGTTTCCCAATGCTCTGTTTTCTTGCCATTTCTGATTGATATCGTCAAGTCTTTGGGCGGAAGATATTTCATCCATGCCAATCAACTCGTCAACAGACACCTCAAAATAATTTGCAAGTGTGGGGAGCATAGTGATGTCCGGATATCCGTCGCCTCTTTCCCATTTGCTGATAGCTTGATAGGAAATACCAATATGAGCCGCAACCTCTTCCTGAGTCAAATCTCTGCTTCGGCGCAGTTTTTTCAGCTTTTCACCAATCATAAGTTCCATAGTATTAACCTCCAAATTCAAGTTGTTTCGACGCGTCTGAATATATTATACAGTGTTTTAGCTTATAAATCAATAACCGCAACATAGACTCAATTCTACTAATCGTAGTATTTTTCTACTTGACAAAAAGACCTACATAAATTCAACACGAAAGGACGTGATCCAATGGACACCAGTTAAGAGAAGTGGCGGACGATGTCCGATACTTTAACGAGCATAGCATTCGTGCTAACGCCCGAATGCGTCGAGTTTGCTTCGACGGCTAAACACCGTCGTTTTGCCAAGGCAAAAACAGCAAACGTCGCAGCCAAGCAACCTTGATAGGTTGCTCTTTCTTTAGGGACGTATCCCTAATACCCACCACAAAAGAAAGGACAAACCAATGAGCAAAACAGAAAAAATGACCGAGCGCGTCACGGTCAAAATGGACGCGAATTTGAAAGCCGAGCGGTGCGGCGGAGATATGTCGGCATATATCCGATGGATCGCTGTGCTTGGCATCATCAATATGACGGGCAACATATCCTCGCTTCATTGGTATCACCGCCAGAGAGTGACCAAGGAGGATAGAAAGCCTTTCGGCAAGCTCGTGGGTAATTGCGGCAATGTTCGTGGTAATGCTGTTGTTGACCCATTAACACTTTGATTGTGTACGTATTCGGGACACCGTAAATGCTTTGGTATTTGCGGTGTTCTTTTCCCTGAAAATACTTGCAACGGACGTTTTTTTATGGTATACTTGTTAAAACGGAGAGGAAGGAGGCGAGATTGTATGTACGCGAAGGCTTACGTGGAAATTACGAATCGTTGTAATATGCGCTGTTCCTTTTGTCACGGACACAGCCGCGCACCGCGGAGGATGACCGAGGGAGAGTTTTCCCACGTGTTGGATCAGCTTTCGGGACAAACGCAGTACGTTTATTACCATCTGATGGGCGAGCCCCTGACCCACCCCGATCTGCCTCGCTTTCTGCGGATGGCGGCAGACAAGGGCTTTCGCTCGGTGATTACTACCAACGGAACGCTGCTTGATAAGCGGGGGGAGGAGCTTCTCGCTTCACCGATCCACAAGGTCAGTGTTTCTCTCCACAGCTTTGAGGAGGGAAGCGAGGCGGACTTTGATCGCTATCTGAACGGCGTGATGGCATTTGCTGAGCGTGCCTCGGCACAGGGAGTGATCGTGGTGCTTCGCTTATGGAACCGCGGCTATGACGGCGGCAGAAACGAGGCGATTTTTGACCGTCTGCGTGCCGACCTTTCGGGGGAATGGGTAGAAAATACCAGAGGAATTCGGATTCATGACAAGCTTCATTTGGAATGGGGAGAGCGCTTCGATTGGCCCGATGGGGAATTGCCTTTCCAAGGGGACGAGGTAACCTGCTACGGGTTGCTGGATCAGTTCGGGATTCTCGTGGACGGAGCGGTGGTTCCTTGCTGTCTGGATAGCGAGGGAGCGCTGACCTTGGGAAACATCTTTCGGGAGTCGCTGTCGGATATCCTTGCGTCCCCTCGGGCGCGGCGTATGGCGGAGGGCTTCCGTCAGCATCGCGCCACGGAGGAGCTTTGTCGCCGTTGTCCTTACGTGCGGAGATTTTCTTGAACGGGAGATTATTTGCGTCTTTTTTCAAAGCCTTATTGATAAACGCTTAGAGAGCGGCTATGATTGACGGCACAGAATTACGGAGCAAGGCAATATGCTCGTTTGGAGGGCACAAAAAAGACCGTCGGGAAGCAAAGATTTTGCAAGAAAGATCTTGCCAATCGAAAGAAAATGTGATATAATACGGTTGTAATAACACCTGCCACCGGGTAGGGAATGAATTCTGAAAAAGAAAGCATTCGTCGGCGCATCGTTAGGTCTTGGAAGATGTGTCTGCGCGAATGCTTTTTTGATGGAGGCTCGAAATGAAATTGAAATGGAAGAATCCTTTTCGGGATCTGAGCAAATTTGAGATGGGGCTCTGGCTGACCTCTTTTGGGGTGGTTGCGCTCTCCTTTTTCCTGTCTCCCGATCAAAGCGTGATGAGCTTGCTTGCCTCCCTTGTGGGAGTTACGGCATTGATCTTCGTGGCGAAGGGCTACGTGTTCGGGCAGGTGCTCTGCGTCTTTTTTTCCGTGCTGTACGGAATCGTTTCTTTCCGTTTTCAATATTATGGGGAAATGATCACTTATCTTGGTATGTCCGCTCCCGCGGCACTGGCGTCGGTGATTGCGTGGATCCGAAATCCCTCGGGGAACGGGGTAGAGGTAAAGGTGCGCAAGAAAATGGGGTTGGTCGTGTGGATTCTGGTGTCTGCGTTGACGGGGGCTGTGACCTTGGCATTTTATTTTATTCTCGGCGCGTTGCATACGGCGAATCTTGGTTTCAGTACCTTGTCCGTGGCGACCAGCTTTCTCGCTTCCGCGCTCACGTTTCTGCGCAGTCCCTATTATGCCCTTGCCTACGCCGCGAATGACTTGGTGTTGATCGTGCTATGGGTTTTGGCGGCGGCGCAGGACATTGCATACCTTCCCATGATCTTTTGCTTCATAATGTTTTTGCTGAACGATCTGTACGGCTTTTTCAACTGGCAGAGAATGAAGCGAATGCAACAGATGATCCGACGGGACGTGGTATAAATAACTGAAACAAAAGGAGAAACCTTCCCGAAAAGGCTTCTCCTTTTTTCGATTTTTCTAAATATGCCACACGCGGTCGGGGGTGGCTTCGGGCATATGGGCAAAGCCGAATTGTGCGCCGCTGTTCAGGGCGGATTCGATCCTCAACAGACGGTTGTACTTGGAGACCCGCTCGCTGCGGCAGGGCGCACCCGTTTTAATGAACGGAGCGTTCAGCGCCACGGCGATATCGGCGATGGTGGTGTCCTCGGTTTCTCCCGAACGGTGGGAGAGAATAAAGCGGTATCCCGCGTCCTTGGCAAGGTGGATTACCTCCATGGTTTCTGTCAGCGTGCCGATCTGGTTGGGCTTGATGAGAATGGCGTTGGCGGCGCCTTTTTCGATCCCTTGGTGAAGCCGCTGGGTATTGGTGACGAAGAAATCGTCGCCCACCAGCATGATCCGCTTGCCAAGCCGCCGTGTCAGCTCTTGCCATCCCTCCATGTCCCGCTGATCCAGGGCGTCCTCCACAGAAAGGATCATGGGGTATTTGTTACAGAGGGATTCCCAGTAATCGATCAGCTCCTGACGGCTGTAGGTTACCTGACGCTTGGGCAGACGGTAGTTGCCTTCGTCGTACCACTCGGAAGCGGCGGCATCCAGCGCAATCTTGACCTCGTCGGTAGAGTAACCCGCGGCGGTAATGGCTTCGCGGATTAGATCGATTGCTTGCTCATCGGTTTGCAGATCGGGCGCAAAGCCTCCCTCATCACCCACCGCCGCAGAAAACCCTCTCTCCTTTAACAACCGTCCCAGCGCATGATAAATTTCGCTTCCCGCGCGGAGAGCGTCGGAGAAGCGGGGAAGACCCGTGGGAACGATCATGAACTCCTGAATCTCCACGTTGTTGGAGGCGTGCGCCCCACCGTTGAGAATGTTCATCATGGGGACGGGCAGTCGATATGCATCCACGCCGCCGAGATAGCGAAACAGCGGGACGTGATACCAGTTCGCCGCCGCTCTCGCTGATGCAAGAGACACCGCTAACAGGGCGTTGGCTCCCAGCTTCGATTTGTTTTCGCTTCCGTCCAGCCGCAACAAAACCTTATCCAGCTCTGTCTGCTCGGTGGCACTGATTCCCGTAATGGCGGGAGAGATGATACGGCAGATTGAGCGAACCGCCTCGGTGACCCCCTTTCCCCCATACCTTTTTTCATCTCCGTCTCTTTTTTCATGAGCTTCGTAAATACCCGTGGAAGCGCCAGACGGTACGCTAGCCATGCCTACCGTGCCGTCGGTAAGAAAGACCGATGCCTCCACGGTGGGGTTGCCTCTGGAATCCAGAATTTCACGGGCGCAGCATTTGAGGATCTGTGGTTTATTCATTGCTTTTTTCCTTTCTCTGAATGATTTTACAGGAAATAGTGTTCTCAAAACCCGCAAGGAATATGCTTCCGTGAAAAAAGAAGGGGCAAAAAAGAGAAACCCTCATATACTGTCATTGATTCGCCTTGCTTGGGCGGTTACAATGAAAAAAGGGAGCAGGATATGGTTATTTACACAGTACGGAATGGAGATACCTTATACGGAATCGCAAGGCGATACGGCACTACCGCCGCGATTCTGGCAAGAGACAATGAGCTGCCGAATCCCGCAAGGCTGACGGTGGGGCAGACGTTGGTGATTCTTCAACCGAAAACCGTCTATACGGTACAGGAAGGAGAGAATTTGTACAGCGTGGCGGAGCGGTTCAGCGTTCCGATCGGTACGCTTTGGCGGAACAATCCCTTTCTCGGCGGGAGAATAGAGCTGCAAGCGGGGCAGATTCTGACCATCGTCCCCGAGGCTCCTATATCGAACCGAGAGATTTCGGTCAATACTTACGTGTATCCCTCCATGGATCGGGATCTTTTGCGGAAAACCTTGCCTTATCTGACCTATTTGACTCTGTTTTCCTACGGCTTGGAGGAAGAAGGTGGGCTTTCCGAGCTTGGAGACGACGAAGAGCTGATCGAGCTGGCAAGGCAGTATGGGGTAGCACCGATCATGCTTCTCGCGTCGGTGGGAGAGGACGGACGGTTCTCCAATGAGCTTTCTACCAGAGTACTGACCGACGAGGCGGCACGGAATCTGCTGATCGAGGAGATCGCCGATGAGCTTTCCGAAAAGCGGTATGCGGGGGTGGAGGTAGATTTTGAATACGTGTCGGGGGAGAACGCGGGGGCGTACGTGTCGTTTATCCATGATCTCCGTGAGCGTCTTGCCCCCGATGGCTTCACAGTGTTTGTCTCCTTGGCTCCCAAGACTTCGGCAGATCAGGAGGGACTGCTTTACGAGGGGCATGATTACCGCGCGTTGGGTGCGGCGGCAGACAAGGCGTTCCTGATGACCTACGAGTGGGGTTATACCTACGGTCCGCCGATGGCGGTCTCTCCTGTGGATAAGGTGACAGAGGTGTTGGATTTTGCAGTGGGTGAGATCCCGCCCGAGAAGCTGATGATGGGGATGCCGAATTACGGTTATGATTGGCGGTTGCCCTTTGTGCAGGGCGAGAGTCGGGCGCGCTCTCTCGGTAACGCGGAGGCGGTGGAGCTGGCGCTTGCCAAGCGTGCCGCTATTGAGTACGACGAAATTGCGGAAGCTCCGTTTTTCCGATACTTTGACCGAGAAAACGGGACTCCCGTGGAGCATATCGTTTGGTTTGAGGATGCCAAAAGCGTCCGCGCACTATTACAGCTGGCGGATACCTACGGACTTAGCGGCGTGGGAATCTGGAACGGGATGCGGTATTTCCCTCAGCTTTGGCAGGTTCTGAATCATACCCATCCCATTCGTAAGATCATG
>JAFTPX010000044.1 GCA_017463065.1 Clostridia bacterium | reverse complement strand
AGGGATTGTAAAAAAAGCAATTTTTTTACCGAAAAACAATCCCTCAGTCGCTTTGCGACAGCTCCCTTTACACAAGGGAGCCTTTTGTTTTGTGCAAATCGACAAATCAATTTCTCAAAATAGGGTTTGTCAGTAAACTGAACTTTCTCGAAAGAAAGTTCTTTTTTGTAACCCGAAACCCCGCCGCTCTGGCGAGGGTTTCGGAAACAAACAAAAAGCGTGCCGATATACTTGATCGACACGCTGAGATCTGTGTCCTTACAGGCACAACGCTATCCTCTCTTCCACGAATGGGGATTGAACAGAATCAAAATGGGGAAAATCTCCAACCGTCCCGCCAGCATATCCAAGGTCAGCACCAGCTTGGACAGCGCGCTAAAGCCCGAAAAATTGCAGGTGGGTCCCACCGCGTCAAGCCCCGGTCCGATGTTGTTGAAGCAGGACAGCACCGCCGTCACGTTGGTGGTCACCGAGAAGCCGTCCGGCGAGATCGCCAGAAAGCTCAGCACCACGATCACGATATAGGCAAAGAAATAGGCGTTGGTATTGGCAACGATCCTTTCGTCTACGGGCTTGCCGTTCACACGGATCAGCTTCACCTTTTGGGGATGCAGAATCTGGGAAATATTGCGGCGCAAGGTCTTCATCAGAAGCAGAACGCGGGCGAACTTCAAACCGCCGCCCGTGCTTCCCGCGCACGCGCCGAAGATCATCAGAATCATCAGGATCGCCTTGGAAAAGCTTGGCCACAAATCAAAATCGGCAGTGGCAAAGCCCGAGGTAGTGATGATACTGGAAACCTGAAACAGGGAGTGCCGAAAGGTGTCCGCCAAGTTGCCGTAGATGCTGTAAATATTCACCCCGATCAAGATCACGGTGGCAGTCACCACGCCCAGATACAGCCGCAGCTCCTCGTCCCGAAAGACCGAGCGGAACTGCCGCAAAAGCAACAGATAGTAACAGCTGAAGTTGATGCCGAACAACAGCATAAACACGGCGGTCACGATCTGAATATAGGCGCTGTAGCCCGCCATACTGTCGTTTTTGATCCCGAAGCCTCCCGTACCTGCCGTACCGAACATGGTACAGACCGCGTCAAAGAGGGGCATATCGCCGATCAGCAAAAAGATCAGATTGAGTACCGACAGTCCGAGATAACAAAGATAGAGCACCGCCGCGGTCTGCCGCATACGGGGCACCAGCTTGCCCACGTCGGGTCCCGGGCTTTCCGCGCGGAGCAAATGCATGGTGTAGCCCTCGCTTTGTCCGCTGACGGGGACGATGGCAAGCAGAAACACCAGCACGCCCATACCGCCCAGCCAATGGCTGAAGCTTCGCCAGTAGAGAATGCCCTTGGGAATGGGATCGAGGTCGGTGATGATCGAGGCACCCGTGGTGGAAAAGCCCGACACCATCTCAAATAGGGCGTCGATATAATTGGGGATCGCCCCCGAGAACACGAAGGGCAAGCACCCCAAAAGGCTCATCAGAAGCCAGCTGGTTCCCACGCAGATCAGTCCCTCACGGGCGTAAAAATCACGGGTTGCGTTGTGGGAAAGCAGGAACAGCATCCCCGCGATGGCAAGAATGATGCCGATGCTGAGGAGAAACGCTTGCCAGGAGGCACGCTCTCCCAAGGCGAGGCTGATCAACAAGGCGGGAATCATAAAGACCGCTTCCACGGTCAGAATCCACCCGTTGAGCCGCCCCATCATTTTATAATTCATAGGATCACCGTCTTTCGTTACGCAAAGATATCGTTGAGCTGGTGAATGATCTCACCGCCGCTGGAGACGATGACGATGCTGTCACCCTTACTGAACATACTGTCACCGCCGGGAATCTCGATCTTGCCACGGTGGGTGATGCAGACAATCAGAATATTTTTCTTCAGCTTCAGCTGCTTAAGGGGCTTGCCGCAATGGTGGGCGGATTCGTCCACCACGAACTCCATTGCCTCCGCCTGCCCCTCCGCGATGGAATGAATGGCGATAGCGGCGCCCGTCTGGTTCTGCATGGCGCGAACGTACCGCACGATGGTATTACAGCACAGCCGCTTGGGGGACACGATACTGCCCAGCGGCAGACTGTCGATGATCTTGGCATCCTCCAGACGGTCGAGCTTAGTGATGATCCGAGGCACGCCACAGCTGTTGCCGTACATGGAAACGATGACGTTCAGCTCGTCGGTTCCCGTCAGGGTAATGAGGGCATCGCAGTCGGAAAGTCCCTCGCTCTCCACCAGCGATCGGCTTCCCGCGTCACCGTGGATGATATTGGCATCGGGCAGAAGCGCCGCAAGCTTTAAGCACTTATCCCGATTCTTTTCGATGATGGTCACTTCCGCCCGATCGTCCCTCAGCTCCTCGGTCAGATAGTAGCTTACCGTTCCGCCGCCCACGATCATGACGCGGCGTGCCTTGTGAGTGACGATCCCCAGATTTTTCAGAAGAAGAGACAGGCTATGGGTGGGGGCGGTGACGAAGATCTTGTCTCCCTCCCGCAGAGTAAAGTTACCGTCGGGGGTCACGGCACTGCCGTCCCGAAGCACGGCGCAGACCAGCACGCGGCACTTGACGATTTTGTAAAGAATACTCAGGGGCACGTCCTTCAGCTTACTGTCGGCATCGATCCGAATTTCCACGATCTCCACCCGCCCCTTGGCAAAGGATTCCCGCTTTAGGAAGGCGGGAAATTTCAGGAGACGGTCGATCTCGGTTGCCGCCTGCCGCTCGGGATTGAAAGCGAGGGACAGACCGAACACGTCCCGCATGGAATACGCCTGCTCGGTATATTCGGGATTGCGGATGCGGGCGATGGTATGGATCTTAGGGTTCAGACCATGGACGGTCATGGAGCAAAGAAGGTTGATCTCGTCACTACCCGTAGCGGCGATCATCAGATCGGCGTGCTCCCCCCCTGCCTGCCGCATGGTTTCCAAGGAGGCACAATTTCCCCGTACCGCCATCACGTCGTATCGATCCACCAGCTTTTCAAGAACCAACGGATCGGAATCGATGACCGTCAGGTCATACCCCTCCGAGGAAAGCTGCTTGATCAGCATTTCTCCTACTTGTCCGCTTCCTGCAATTAAAATTTTCACGGAATATTCCCCCGAAACATAGAAAAATCAAAATGGTATTTTATAATCACATTATATCATCTTGCCGCCGAGCTGTCAAGACGTTCCCCGGAAATTGAGGACGAAAGCCGCCCCCTTGTACTCGCCGAGGCTCTTCCCCGCATCTCTCAAAAGACGGAATGAAGTTGTTTTTTGTAAAATTCATCACAAGTTTTCCGATTCAAAAAACACCGACGCGGCGTGAATCGCCTCCGTCTCGCTCTCGCAACAGTCCGCGAGGATCGAGGCAAGAGCCCTCGCGAAGACCCGAAGCTGCGCCCGAGAAACGGGAGAGGCAACAAGACAACCGCCAAAGCGCAAGCCTCCCAAGGGATACGCCGACAGCCATCGGCGCAAGCTTGTCTCGCAATCGCATCCCAGCTCCCTCGTCCGAAGGATCACCTCGGGAAAGACGGTGAACGCCCCCCTCACAGGATCGCAAGCACAGCGAAGCTCCCACGGGTCAGCCCCCGGAAAGACCCCCAAACGAACCTCGCCCCCAAACAGACGGTGTTCCTTCAGATATCCAATCAGCCTCCGCGCGGCATCACAGTCCCGAAGATGCAAGACGGTACGGAGCTCCTTTCGCTTTCCCCGCGCCAGCAGCAATTCAATCAACCCTTGGGCGCATAAGACAAAGCACTCCTTGGAATTGAGTTTTTCGCCGCTAATCATTTGTTGCCGCGCCTGCTTGAACCGATAGGGGCTTGGGACTTCATACTCCAGATCGGACGCATCAAAAACCACGTGAAGCTCCTTGTTTTTCAAGCATTCCTCTTCCCCCTCGCCAATCGCCGTCTCCGTGAGATCGGGAAAACCATTTTCCAAATAAATAGCAAATTTCGACACGAATTGATTCCAATTTAACCGCTCCGCAAAGGGAAGCCGCGCGGCAGCGGGAACCCCGCCCCGAAGCAGCTCGCCGCCCCGTTTCCAGAGTGCCGACGGATCACGGCAGTCCGACAGCCCCAAAAGCGCAAGTGCCTCCCGATAGACCGCCGCCTCTCCCAATCCCGCGCAAAGAGGAAGAACCCGCTCCCATTCGGCAAGCAGTTCAAAATCCGATGCCGAACCGTTCGTGTATTTTTCGTCACATCCAAGCCGAGCCATCACCTCGATTTTACCGAGGTCAATCAAAAGCTCGGTTATATTTGTCGGCACAGACGGTTCGGACACAACTTGGCACACCCAATCCTTCCCCGCCAAATTCGCCAAGTCCTCCGCCAATCTCCTTTGATCCATTCGGACTCCCTCCCGTTTTCGTTTCTTGAAAGCATTATAACAGATTTCCCCGTTTTTTTCAAGCCGGTTCCCGAAAAAAACGAATTCTTTATGAAAAATAGGAAAAATATTCGATATTCTTGTAGACAATCCCCGCAAAATGTGGTATAATATTTTGAAATACTTTATTTTGGAGGCGCATATGCTCCGCGTACTGACCGTCTGTCCCGAATCCTTTGGCGCGAATACCTATCTGGTGCTCTCGGGAAAGGAGGCGTTGATCGTTGATCCCGCCGTCTCCGTCAGCGCCATTCTGGAGGCGATTCAGAGAGAGGATGCCCACCCCGCGGGAATCCTTCTGACCCACGGACATTTTGACCACCTGCTATCCCTCGACCCTCTGCGGCAAACGATACCCTTGAAGGCAAGCATCCACGAGGCGGATGCCGTCCTGCTCACCGACGGAAGAAAGAATGCCTTTTACGACTTTTTCGGTAAGGAGCGAGTCTTTGGGGCGGCAGACACCCTTCTGACCGACGGCGAGACCATCCCTCTGGGCGAGGATACCATCCGTGTGATCCACACCGCGGGACACACCAAGGGCTCGGTCTGCTATCTTTGCGGCGACGCGCTTCTGACGGGAGACACCCTGTTTGCGGACAACGTGGGGCGGTGCGATCTGTGGGGCGGCGACCAAGGGGCGCTGATCCACTCCCTTGCCCGTCTGCGAGCCCTCGATCCCAAGCTGACCATCTACCCCGGTCACGGTTCCGCCGCCACGCTGGGAAACGCCCTGGATGAAGCGGCGTACTTCCTATCAACGAAACAATGAAACTTACCGAAAGGATACCGATATCATGGATTACAACAGACTATCCGAGCTTCTTTTTCCCCATATCACGAAAACGCCCGCCGACGTAGAGGCGGACTTTCCGCCAAGACAGCTCCCCGAGGGCGCGAAGGTGACTCGCTTCGCCCCCAGCCCCACGGGCTTCGTCCACTTCGGCGGACTCTTCCCCACCACCGTTGCCGAGCGGCTGGCTCACCAGAGCGGCGGCGTGCTCTATCTCCGCATCGAGGATACCGATGCCAAGCGGGAGGTGGCAGGCGCGGCAGAGGCACTGATCCGCACCCTGTCGGTCTACGGCGTAAACTTCGACGAGGGAGCGATCCTCGGCGAGGACGGCAAGATCCGCGACAAGGGCGCTTACGGACCCTATAAGCAAAGCCTCCGCGGACCGATCTACCAGGTCTTTGCCAAGCAGCTGGTCAGAGAGGGCAAGGCATACCCCTGCTTCACTACCGAGGAGGAGCTGGAGGAGCTGCATCAGATCAACAAGAAGGAAGAGATCAAGAATACCGACTGGGAAGCTCAGGCGGCGCAAAAGCGAGCCGAAATGCTTGCCCGCCGCAGCTTTACGATAGAGGAGGTGGAAGCCCACCTTGCCGCGGGCGACCCCTTCGTTCTGCGAATCCTTGCCGACGGCGATCCCGAAAAAAAGGTGAAGATCACCGATCTGGTCAAGGGCAACATGGAAATCCCCGAGAACGACGAGGACTTCGTTCTCCTCAAATCCGACGGAATTCCAACCTACCACTTCGCCCACGCCGTGGACGATCACCTGATGGGAACCACCCACGTCATCCGCGGAGAGGAATGGCTTCCCAGCCTTGCCAAGCACCTCCAGCTCTTCCGTTACCTTGGCTTCAAGCTTCCCAAATACATGCACATTGCCCAGATCATGCGTCTGGACGAATCGGGCAACAAGAAAAAGCTCTCCAAGCGTGACATGGGTGCCAACATGGACGACTACACGGGTATGGGCTACTGCCCCGAGGCGGTCTGCGAGTACGTGATGACCCTGCTCAACTCCAACTACGAGGAGTGGAGAATGCAGAACCCCGACAAGAGCTATCGGGACTTCCCCTTCAACATCAAGAAAATGTCGGTCTCAGGCTGTCTATTTGACTTCAATAAGCTGGGCGACGTGTCCAAGAACGTGATCTCCCGCATGGACGCGAAAACTGTCACCGCCCGTGTCACCGAATGGGCAAAGGAATTCGATCCCGCCTTCGGTGCGGTACTGGCAAGAGATCCCGCCTTTGCGGAGAAGATCTTTGCCATCGGCAGAGGCGGCAAGAAGCCTCGGAAGGACCTTGCCACCTGGGCAGACGCCAAGCCGTATATGGGCTTCTTCTACGATGAATTCTTCACGCTTGAATGTGAGTATCCCGAACAATACGACCGAGCGGATATCCAAACCGTTCTCTCCGAGTTTCTCGCCTCCTACGATCCCGCTGACGACATGAACACCTGGTTCGAGAAGGTCAAGGCGATCGGCGCGGCATTGGGCTACACCCCCGATATGAAGGCGTATAAGGCTGCCCCCACCGCTTACCGAGGAAACGTGGCGGATGTGAGTATGTTCCTCCGCCTTGCGGTCACGGGTAAAATGAACGCCCCCGACCTGTATACGGTCATGCAGATCCTCGGCAAGGACAAGGTCGCCGAGCGGATCGAGAGGATGAAGAATCGGCTTTGATCGTTAAAAGCAAATTTTCAACGACGGCTCCCGCAAAAATTTAAATCACAAAGAAAAAGGACACAAACAAATGGAAGAAATCGCAAGCAATTTTATACACGACATTATCGATGCCGACCTCCGCGAAAATCCCGAGATCAAGATCCACACCCGTTTTCCCCCCGAGCCCAACGGATATCTCCATATCGGCTCCGCCAAGGCGATCCTGATCAATTATGAGACGGCGAAGAAATACGGCGGACCGTTCAACCTCCGCTACGACGACACCAATCCCTCCAAGGAGGATACCGAATACGTGGACTCCATCTACCGTGACCTGATGTGGCTGGGAGCGGAGCCAGACGGCGGTATTTTCTACGGCTCGGATTACTTTGATCAGTGTTACGAGTACGCCGAGAAGCTGATTCTGGACGGCAAGGCGTACGTCTGTGACCTGTCCGCGGAGGAAATGAAGGAATACCGAGGCACCTTGACCGAGGCGGGTAAGGAAAGCCCCTACCGCAACCGAAGTGTGGAGGAGAACCTCGATCTGTTCCGCCGCATGAAGGCAGGCGAGTTCCCCGACGGAAGCCGTACCCTCCGTGCCAAGATCGACATGGCATCTCCCAATATCAATATGCGTGACCCCGCCATCTACCGCATCGTTCACGTATCCCACCACCGTCAGGGCGACAAGTGGTGTATCTACCCCCTGTACGACTACGCCCACCCCATTCAGGATGCGCTGGAGGGAATCACCTACTCCCTCTGCTCGCTGGAATTTGAAAATCACAGACCCCTTTACGAATGGGTCATCGATAACATCGGCTTCGAAATGCCCCCCAAGCAAAGAGAATTCGCCAGACTGAACGTAACCAATACCGTCATGTCCAAGCGTTACCTCCGCTATCTGGTGGAAAACGACATGGTGGACGGCTGGGACGACCCCCGTCTGCCTACCATCTGCGGTCTGCGCAGAAGAGGCTACACCCCCACCTCCATCTTCAATTTCGTCAGAAGCGCGGGAATCTCCAAGGCAAACAGTCTGGTGGATATCAGTATGCTGGAGCATTCCATCCGCGAGGAGCTGAACGCAACCGCCCCCCGTCGGATCGCCATCCAGCGCCCCATCAAGGTGGTGGTAACCAACTACCCCGAGGATCAGACCGAGTATTTCGATCTGCCCAATAACCCCCAGAACCCCGAGGCGGGCACCCGTTCTCTGCCCTTTACCCGTGAGCTCTATATCGATGCCGCGGACTTTGCCGAGGTTCCGCCTCCCAAGTTCTTCCGCATGAAGCCCGAGGGAGAGGTTCGTCTGATGGGCGCGTATATCGTGAAATGCAACGAGATCGTCAAGGACGCCGACGGCAACGTCACCGAGATCCGCTGTACCGCCGATCTGGAGGCGCGGAACGGCAATCCGCTTGACGGCAGAAAGATCAAGGGAACCATTCACTGGCTCTCGGCGACTGCCGCCAAGTCGGTCACCCTTATGCTCTACGACCGTCTCTTTACCATCGAGAACGTCAACGCCATTCCCGAGGACAAGACCTACAACGATTACCTCAATCCCGCATCCCTGACCGTGATTGAGGGTGCGCTGGTGGAGCCGTCTCTGGCAGAGGCGGAGGCAGGCGAGAAGTTCCAGTTCGTCCGTGACGGCTACTACTGCAAGGACACCAAGCACGAAAACACCTTTAACCGTGTGGTGGGACTGAAGGACAGCTTCCCCGCCAAGAAAAACTGAAGAAAGGGAGCTTCCGTATGCTTTTGAAAATTCTCATCGGATATCTGATCGCAATTTCCCTTGTCTCGGTCGTCGTTTGCGTCTATGACAAATTTGCCGCCAAGCACGCTCAAAAGCACCGCACCAGAGAAGCGACTCTGCTGCTTCTGTCGGCATTGGGCGGCTCCGTGGCAATGCTCGCGACTATGCTGCTCATCCGCCATAAGACCAAGCACGTCAAATTTATGCTGGGCATCCCCATGATCCTCCTCGCCCAAGCCGCCGCGGTTTATTGGATCGTGTCGAAGCTTTAAGGATGCGGGGGATGCGCCAAAGGAAACTTTCTTTCGAGAACGTTTCCTTCGGACTCCTTCAAAGAACTTGCCGACGGGGACTTCATTGGGATTGAAGTCTCTGCGCCGACATTAAGAAACAAATTGCACATGTTTTCTTTTGCTTACTTTTCTTTTTTAAAAGAAAAGTAAGGCGCATCCCCCTGAAAGGAATGAAAAATCATGACCACCGATTTATCCAAATTCAGTCTGATCTGGCCCGACGAGGCAGCGCAAGCCGCTCATTATAGCGGTATCGATCGTCCCGCTATCGATATGTTCGTACTGGAGGAGCTGGGTCTGAACGAGATTTTCTGTCTCAAAAACAGCGATCTGGACGAATATTTCACCTCCGATCCCGCGGTGATCGCTCACCGTATGGACGTGTTCGGGGATATGCTGGAATTTCCCGCCCTCGCCGTTACCCTGAATCGCCTGATCCCGATCCTCGGCGACGTGATGGAGCTCCGCCGTCTGGAGGCGGACAACGGAGATACCGAGTCCTATCTGGAAAGCATTACCGAGATCGAGTTGTATATCTCCTGCCTTACCACCCTCAACGAGGGACTCTCTCCCCTCCGCGGATCCCTGCGAAGCCAAGCCTTCCGTACCTTGGCGGATCGGATCGCCGAGCTGGTGGGAAGCGACTACTACGCCGAGCTGAACGCCAAGCTAGCCGAGCTGACCACCCGTGTCCGCGACATCCGAAGCGTTACCATCGGCGTGAATCTGGATGCCCAGCTTCGCCCCGCAAGCGCGGGCGTACTGTCCATCAACTCCGAGCCCTTCCGCTCGGGAGACGTGATCGAAAAGATCCTCCGTCTGAACTTCAAAGACGACGAATACACCTGTATTGCCAATCTGGTGCCCTTCCATAAAAAGCAGTCCGAAAACCAAAAAACCGCCCTTGCGCTGGCGTTCAATTCGGCAATCAACGAGGTTTACCGCCAGTCTCTGCGCTCTTGGAAAAAGATCGTCCAGAGCTACGTACTGGAAAACACCGATTTTCTGCTGAATCTGATGCCTGAAATCGAATTTCTGGTCAAGGGTACCGCCCTTCTGCGTACCCTGAACGAAAAGGGACTGTCCTTGTGCCGCCCCGAGATTCCGCGGGAGGAGATCGCCTTCCGAGCCTATGGGCTCTATAATCCCTGCGTGGCTCTGAAGGTAGAGGACGAGATCGTCACCAACGATCTGGAATTTGACCGCGCGGATGCTATGATCTACGTGCTGACGGGGCCCAACCGAGGCGGAAAGTCTGTCATCACCTGCGCCATGGGCTTGGCTCAGGTCATGCTGCAGCTGGGGATGTTCGTCCCCGCCGACCGCGCGGCGATCAGCATTGCCGACGGGATCTTCACCCACTTCCCCACGGGAGCGGACGATACCATCGACAAGGGGCGTCTGGGTGAGGAATGCGCCCGCCTGCGGGATATTTTCGAGGAGGTTACCGAGAACAGTATGGTACTCTTGGACGAATCGCTGTCCTCCACGGGCTCCTTTGAAGCATCCTACATTGCCGCGGAGGTACTGGCAGGGCTCTCCCGCGTGGGTTGCCGTTGCCTGTTCTCTACCCACCTGCACGAGTTGGCGGCGGAGATCGACAGCATCAACGCCCGTACCGCCCCCGACGGAGGCGCCCCCATCGACACGCTGGTAGCGGGCATCGAGGAGGGCAAGCGCTCCTTCAAGATCGTCCGTATGAAGCCCGACGGAAAGAGCTACGCCCGTGATATCGCGGACAAATACGGTCTTTCTTATGAAACGATCATTCAAAAGCTGCAATAAACATAACGTGATACAGATCCATACAAGGAGGAACTTATGAATACCGAAATTTTAAAGCTGCTGGAAAACGACGCAAGACTGACCCCCGCTCAGCTCGCCATTATGCTGGACGGTGATGCCCAAGCCATTGCCAAGGAGCTGGAGGAATACGAAGCGAACGGCACGATCCTCGGGTACAAGGCGATCGTGGACTGGGAAAAGACCGACTGCGAAGCGGTAACCGCCATGATCGACGTGAAGCTGACCCCTCAAAGAGAGCGGGGCTTTGACCGAGTTGCGGAAAAGATATACAATTACCCCGAGGTCAAATCGGTCTACCTGATGTCGGGCGCCTACGATCTGTCGGTGCTCATCGAGGGCAAGACCATGAAGGAGGTCGCCTTCTTCGTGTCCCAAAAGCTCGCCCCCATCGAGGCGGTGATCTCTACCGCCACCCATTTCGTCCTGCATAAGTATAAGGACAAGGGCGTTCTGTACGATACCAATGAGATTGACGAGAGAGGAAACGTGTAAGCTATGATCGATTACAGTAAAGTATTGTCCCGCACGGTGGTCGAAACCCCCAAGTCGGGCATCCGAAAATTTTTTGATTTAATGAGCACCATGAAGGACGTGGTCGGTCTGACCGTGGGTGAGCCCGACTTCCAGACTCCGTGGCATATCCGTGAGGCAGGTATTTCCAGTCTGGAAAAGGGCAAGACCTACTATACCGCCAATGCGGGACTGCTGGAGCTCCGTCAGGAGATCAACAATTACATGACCCGCCGCTTCCACGTGTCCTACGAGCCCACCTCCGAGGTGATCGTCACCGTAGGCGGAAGCGAAGCCATCGACGTTGCCTTCCGCGCGGTAATCGAACCGGGCGACGAGGTCATCGTCCCTACCCCCTCCTTCGTTTGCTATGCGCCTTTGGCAAGAATCGCGGGCGGTGTTCCCGTGATTCTGGAAACCAAGTTTGAGGACAAATTCAAGATCAACCCTGAGGCGCTGAAGGCAGCGATTACCCCCAAGACCAAGCTGTTGGTTCTGCCTTACCCCAACAACCCCACGGGTGCCATCATGACCCGTGAGGAGCTTGCCGAGATCGCCGAGGTTCTCCGCGATACGAATATTCTGGTGCTGTCCGACGAGATCTACGCCGAAATGACCTATACGGGCGACCATTGCTCCATTGCCTCTCTGGAGGGAATGTGGGAGCGTACCATCATCGCCAGCGGCTTCTCTAAGGCGTACGCCATGACAGGCTGGCGAATGGGTTATCTTTGCGCCCCCGCCCCCATTGCCGAGCAAATGCTCAAGCTCCACCAGTACGGCATCATGTCCTCCCCCACCACCGCTCAGTTCGCCGCGATTGAGGCACTGAAAAACGGTGAGGACGATATCCGCATGATGGTGGACGAATACAACCGCCGCCGCCGTTATATCTATAACGGTCTGAAAAGCATCGGAATCGAGTCCTTTGAGCCCGAGGGAGCCTTCTATATCTTCCCCAAGATCGGCGATTACGGTCTGTCGGGCGAGGAATTCTGTAATAAGCTCCTTTATGACTATAAGTGCGCCATCGTCCCAGGCGGCGCGTTCGGTCAGGGCGGCGAAGGCTTTGCCCGTATCTCCTATGCCTACTCCATCCAACATATCACCCAAGCCCTCGAACGCATCGAAGCATTTGTCAAAACGCTTTAATAGGGGGATGCGTTTTCTTGGAACCTTTCTTTCGAGAAAGGTTCCAAACCTCCAAAGAACTTTCTGGTAAGAAAGTTCAGACTACTGACAAACCTTACTTCAAAAAACCGAGGCGGTGAATTGCACAAACCAAGGCTCCCTTGTGTAAAAGGAGCTCCGCCGCAGGCGGTGAGGGATTGTCTTTTGCGAAATTTTACTTTTACAACCCCTCCGTCAGCCTTCGGCTGCCACCTCCCCTTACACAGGGGAGGCTTTTTTCTACCTCCCGAAAGGTAAGCAAAAGGACTTTTGATATGAACATGTCAAACGTGCCTTTGCGTTGCTTTTGACGAAAGATGCGGGAGGAGCAACCCCCTTCCGTTTGTTGTCTGGAATT
>JAFTPX010000013.1 GCA_017463065.1 Clostridia bacterium | reverse complement strand
GTCGCTGATTCTGTCGCGGGGCGTCATGGTATCGTCATCCTTGTACATAGTAATTACCTTTCTGTGGTTGGTGATAGTAAGGCACGTTGGTGCCTTTACTCATAGCATATGCGGGGGTGTCATAAAATGTCATATCCTTGGATGAAATAGAAAAAATGACCGATAGGAAAAGGACAGAGAACGCAATTTCTCTGTCCTTCTTTGCCTCGAAAAATGCTGACTCGGGATGAGTCAGCATTTTTATGTACCAGTTTGGATTATTGATTGAATTTTTCCCGATACGCTTGAATGCAGTCGTCGATAATCTTCTGGGCTTCCACGGGTCCGAACAGCTCCTTCACGGCGGTCTGTTTATTTTCCAGCTGCTTATAGACCGAGAAGAAGTGCATCATTTCATCAAAAATATGGCTGGGAAGCTCATCGATGGTGCGGATATTATTATAACTGGGGTCGGAGAAGGGGATGGCGATGATCTTATCGTCCAGTGAACCGCCGTCGATCATGCGCATGACGCCGATGGGATAGACCTGAATCAGAGTCATGGGGTAGATGGGTTGCGCGCCAAGAACCAGAACGTCCAGCGGGTCGCCATCGTCCGCAAATGTACGAGGAATAAAGCCGTAGTTGGCGGGATAGTGGGTGGAGGTATACAGTACACGGTCCAGCTTGAGAAGTCCCGTGTATTTGTCCATTTCGTACTTACAGCTGCTTCCCTTGGGGATCTCGATGACAGCGGTAAAGTCCGTGGAGGAAATAACCGAGGGGTCAATGTCGTGCCAAATGTTCATAGCAAAATACCTTCCTTACTTATTATTTTTTATTTAATATAATCAAATTCAAAATCGTAAATGGAAACGGTTTTTCCGTCAGTACAGCCGTGGGACTCCAACAGCTCGAATACACCGCTGTTTTTCAGTACCCGCTGGAAGAAGTTGAGGGATTCATAGTCACTGAAATTGATCTGTCCCATCAGGTTGAACAACCATTCGCCCTCCACGTAGAAGGTGTCGTTCTCACGGCGGACCGTCGTTTCCTTGGCTCCGCCCACGTAAGCATCCTCGGGGGCGTATTCGCTTTCGTAGATCAACAGGGGAGGCAGCTCTCGCAGAAGCTCTGCCGCAAGCTTGATCATCTCGGCAAGTCCTTCGCCCGTAGCGGCGGACACGTAGAGAAGCTCCCATCCGTTTTCCTTGACGAAGGCTTCAAATGCCTCCACGTTTACCGTCTCCCGATCCAGCATATCCGCCTTGTTGGCGACGATGATCTGGGGGCGGGCGGCGAGAGCGGGGCTATAGTGCTCCAGCTCACGGTTGATCAGCTGAATATCCTCAACGGGATCTCTGCCCTCCATGCAGGAGATATCGACTACGTGGAGAAGCAAGCGACAACGATCCACGTGGCGCAGAAAGGCGTGCCCGAGTCCCGCCCCGTCGGCGGCTCCCTCGATCAGTCCGGGGATATCGGCGGCGACAAATCCGCCCTCGCCGCCCGTAGAGACCACGCCGAGATTGGGGGACAAGGTCGTGAAATGGTAGTCGGCAATTTTAGGCTTTGCCGCACTGATACGGGCAAGAATGGAGGATTTTCCCACGCTGGGGTATCCGATCAGCCCCACGTCAGCAAGCATTTTCAGCTCCAAGGTGACCTCTCGCTCCTCCCCTTTGGTTCCGTTCTTTGCGAACATGGGGACTTGTCTTGTGGGGGTGGCGAAATGGCGATTGCCCCAGCCGCCCCGTCCGCCCTTACAGCAGACGTAATCGGCACCGTCGTTCTCGCTCATATCGTGAATGATTTTTCCCGTGGCGGTATCGCGGATCAAGGTTCCGGGGGGAACCATGATCACAAGATCGGGTGCGGTTGCGCCGTGAAGCTTGCCGCCCTTTCCGTTGCCGCCGTTTTCGGCGATAAATTTGTGTTTATAGCGGAAGGCGAGCAGGGTATTGGTTCCCTGATCCACGCGGAAAACAATGTTTCCGCCTTTTCCGCCGTCTCCGCCGTCGGGACCGCCGTGAGAAACGTATTTCTCCCGATGGAAGGCAACGGCGCCGTTGCCGCCGTCTCCTGCTTTTATATAAATGCGTACGTTATCAACAAACATAAATTACCTCAATATGCCGTAATCGGCAGGAATGGTTTTCCAATCGTAAAAATCATGAATGATCCGATCTGCCCGCAGAGTGTCGCTCAAGGGAGAGGGGGGCAGAGGTCTCGTGAATGACGATGCCGTCATAGACACCCGCGGCTCTCGCGGAAAGGATCCCACTGGTTCCGTCCTCGAACACCAGACACTCCGCGGGAGCAAGACCAATCTTTCTTGCGGCGATTTGGTAGATATCGGGGGCGGGGCTTACCCGCATAGGTTCCGTCGTTATAGACCATATTTTCCTAGGAGAACCAACGACCCAGCTTTAGATGCTCCATGGAATAGCGAATGTTTTTCAGATCGGAGCCTGTTGCCATCGCAAAGGGGATTCCGTTTTTTTTGCAGAGTATCCAGCAGTTCCTCCGCACCCTCGGTCAGTCGGAGACACTCGGGGCGCTCGTCGCAGAGCTCCAGATAGACGGACTCCTTGCGTTCGTCAAATTCCGCTGTCTGGGCGGGGGTGGCGTTGGGGTTGAAGGTTTCCCGAAAGATCTGTTGGTTCTGCTTGCCGAACAGATTTTTGATCATATCCGCATCCGAGGGAGCGGTCTTTCCGTAAAAACGGAAGGCGCGGCGAAAGGCTTCCAGATGCAGAGCCGTATCAAAAAACAGTGTGCCGTTGAAGTCAAACAGAATGCCCTTGGGGGTCATGTGTCGTTATCTCCCTTCATGCGGATGATCAACTTGATCGGCGTGCCCGAAAATCCGAAGGTCTGGCGCAGAACGTTTTCGATATACCGCTGATAGGAGAAATGGAAGAGCTCCGTGTTGTTGCAGAACAGAACGAAGGTGGGGGGCGCCACCGAGATCTGGGTCATATAGTAGATCTTCAGTCGTTTGCCCTTATCGGAGGGAGGCTGAACCTTCATGGTTGCCTCGGCAAGCACGTCGTTGAGCATACCCGTGGAGATACGGGTATTTGCCTGATTGTGGACGTACTTGATGTGGTCGTACAGGGTATGGATTCGCTGTCCCGTCATGGCGGAAACGTAGATGATGGGGGCATAGGGCATATAGGCGAGAGAGGTACGGATTTTCTCGTTAAAGCGGTTGACCGTATTGTTGTCCTTTTCCACCGTATCCCATTTATTGACCACGATAATGGATGCCTTACCCGCCTCATGGGCAATGCCAGCGATCTTTTCGTCCTGCTCGGTGATGCCCGTGCCACCGTCGATCATGATCAGGCAGACGTCGGCGCGCTCCACCGCCATATGGGCGCGGAGGACGCTGTATTTCTCGATCTTGTCGTTGATCTTCGACTGACGGCGGATGCCCGCGGTGTCGATGAAGGTAAAGGCACCTTGCTGGTTTTCGATGCGGGTATCCACCGCGTCACGGGTGGTTCCCGCGATATCCGAAACGATCAGACGGTTCTGCCCGACGATCTTGTTAATGATGGAGGATTTTCCCGCATTGGGCTTGCCGATGACGGCGACCTTAATGCTGTCGTCCTCTTCCTCCTCCGCGTCGATGGCGGGGAGTGCTTCCAACACCGCGTCCAGTAAATCTCCCGTGCCGCTTCCGTGAACGGAGGATACAGCGACGGGCTCCGAATCGAAGCCAAGCTCGTAGAATTCATAAAATTCCAGCGGAAGATTTCCCACGCTGTCGCATTTGTTGATGCAGGGAATGATGGGCTTGCCGCTTTTTTTGAGCATGATGCCGATATCGCGGTCGTCGGCGGTCAGTCCCGTGCGGACATCGCACATAAAGATGATGACGTCGGCACTCTCGATGGCGATCTCCGCCTGAAACCGCATTTGCTTTAAGATAATATCGTCGGTTTTGGGCTCGATTCCGCCTGTGTCGATGACAATCAGCTTTTTGCCGCACCACTCGGTTTCTCCGTAGATGCGGTCACGGGTGACGCCGGGGGTGTCCTCCACGATGGAGCGGCGCTCTCCGATGAGTTTATTGAACAGTGTGCTTTTGCCGACGTTGGGTCTGCCGACAATGGCAATCACAGGTTTTCCCATGTTGATACCTTCTTTCTTGTAGTGTTAAATGCCCAGTACGGCGCGGATGAAGTCCGCCGCGTCACTGCCGACGGGGCGAGTGGAAACGCCAAGGGCAGAGGCGAGTGCCTCGGGAGACAAATCGTCGAGGAAGATATCTCCCTCCGCGCGCAGACAGGCGGCAGGGAAGAGAAGCTCCTCGCCCAGCTCCTTACCTAAAAGCTGTTCCTTGATATCGGTTCCCGTGAGCAGACCCGCCACGGTGATCTGCTCGCCGAAAAAGTTGTTTTTGATGGGGTAGACCGCTACCCTCAAGCCGTCGAAGGCTTGCTCCAGCCCGAGGCACAGCTCCCGAATATGGTCAACCGCCGCATAGCCCGTGGCAACCGAGACGGTTCTCGGTCCTCGGAATTCCTCTCGATAGCTCTCCACGTCCTCCATCTCAAAGGCAAAGCCCGTTTTCATGTCGGTCAGCATGCCCACGCCGTTTTCGATCTGGGCGTAGCTTTCGTAAAAGTCGTCGGAGGGGAGGGGAAGTCCCGCTTTGATATAGAATTCGTCGGCGGGGAAGAAGAGCCGTGTGCCGTGTTTCTTCAGGCATTGGTCGCCGAAGTCGTTGATCTGCTTGATCACGGCGGCACATTCCTCGGGGGTGAACGCCTCCAAGGGATACAGACCGTCACGGAATCGGGTCAGACCCGCGGGGACGATGGAGGTACTCTCCATAGCGGGATACAGCTCCGCCAGATCCCGCATGGATCGGGTCAGCTCCTCGCCGTCGTTCAGACCCTTACAGAGGACGATCTGACAGCAGAGGGTAATGCCCGCGTCGGCAAGGGTGCGCAGATAAGATAATACCTCACCTGAGCGTTTGTTTTTCATCATTTGGATGCGAAGCTCGGGATTGGTGGTGTGTACCGAGACGTTGACGGGGGAGATGCGCATCTCGATGATGCGCTGAATGTCCTTCTCTCGGAGGTTGGTCAGGGTGATATAGTTGCCGTGAAGGAAGGAGAGGCGGGAGTCGTCGTCCTTGAAATACAAGGAGGAGCGAAGCCCCTTCGGAAGCTGATCGATGAAGCAAAAGACGCATTTGTTTTCGCAGGAGTGCTTTTTGTCCATCAGCGGGGTTTTAAAGTCCAGACCGATATCGTCGTATTCTTGCTTTCGGATATGAAAGCTCAGGGGCTTGTTTTGCCGCAAAACGGACAGGGTGATCTCACGCTCCGTCAGATAAAAGCGGTAGTCCAGTACGTCGTTAATCTCTTTTTGATTAATGGAAACAAGAATATCGCCCGCCTTTATGCCTGCCTTGGCGGCTCGGCTTCGGGGCAGTACGTCGGTGATTTCGACCATCGCTTTTCCTCCCTACGTGTAGTTTTATCCTATGAATAAAATTTATCAATCTATATTATATCACAAATATTCCGTTCTGTCAATTTTTCTTTGAGATTATTCTTCTCCGTCATAAAAATATGGGTGGGGGCATAGAATTTTAGCGTAACTATATTTGAAAATTTGAAAAAGGAGAAGGGAAATGAATCGTATGGATGGATTGAATCTGCCAAAGATGATCACCATGCCGTTGTGTGATCGCACGGTGACCTCGGAGGTATCGGGAGAGTATACGCTTCCCGACTATCAGCCGGAAATTCGCCGTCTGCTTTTCGTGGAGCCCGTGGTGCTTCCTCCCGCGAAGTATATCGGAGGAGCCAACGCGGAATTCAACGGGACGGTGGAGTATCAAATGACTTACGTAGGGGCGGACGGTGGCTTGTATACCGCTCCTCTGTCGGGTGAGTACGGCTTTTCGGTTCCGCTGGAGCAGGTGGGGGACTTTGATCTGAACGAGGGGGTCGTGGCAATGGCGACCACGGTTTGCGAAAATCTGACCACCAGAGTTAGTGCCCCTCGTCGGCTGAGTATCCGTTGCCGTCTGCGCTCTCACGCGCGGGCTTACGGAAGAATGCCCATGGAGGAGACGTATGGCGGCATGGCGGAGCCCGAGGGCGTACAGCGTCTTTGGGGAGAGGCACAGAATATGCGGATCGTCAGCGGTGTATCGGATCGGGTCAACCTGAGCGAAGAGGTGAGCGTGACGGCAGAGGACAGCCGTGTGATTTCCGCCGATGCGACTGCCTTTGTCAGCGACGTTCGCCCCGCGGACGGGACTGTGGGGGCGGTAGGAGAGCTGATGCTCAGGATGATGATCGGACGGGAGGATGGTTCCGTGGAGCAGCTGACACGGAGATTGCCCTTTGAGGGAGAGGTGGAGCTGGAGGAAATGACAGCGGATGCTCTTTGCCGTGTATCGGGCGTGGTCAGCGATCTGACGGTCAACGTGGAGGAGGGACGGATCCTTTGCGATATTGGTCTTTTGCTGGAGGCGCGGGGGATGTGCAACGATTCTTTGCGGTATACGGCAGATCTGTATTCCACCGATCGGGTCTGCGACTGCGAGTTTCGGGAGTACGCCCTTCCCGTGGCGCTGAAATGCGAGAACGGGAACGTGTCCCAGAGTGAGCGGATCCCCCTCTCACAGATCAATTTCCCCGAAGGCGCATCCATTGCGGACGTACGGGGAAGCGTTCGGTTTGACGGGTGTGCCGCGGCGGACGGCAAATACGTGCTGACGGGAGAAAGTCGGTATCTGCTTCTTTGCCAAAGAGACGGAGAATACTCGGTGACGGAATTGACTTTGCCTCTTCGGTACGAGACCGAAGGAGTGAAGGGCGAGCCTGTTTGCTTTGACGCCTTGGGCGACGTGATCTCCTGCCGTGCCCGTGTGGACGGTGAGAATCTGAATCTGGACGCGGAGTTATCGGTGGTTGCCGATTTCTCGGGCGTGGAGCCGATCCGCGCGCTTTCGGAGGCTCGCTTTGGGGAGAAATACGATTGTCGGGGCAACCGCATAGTGGTTTATTATCCGACCCCCGACGATACGGCTTGGTCAGTAGCGAAAAAATATCACGTACCCTCGGATCGGATCACACAGGTGGGCGCTTATTTCCTGCTGTAAAGGCGAGAAAGAGGCATTTTTCTGTGGCAAACTGAAACGGAAACGAGTTTTTCGGTTCTGCTTTGGTGTTTTTGAGAAAAATTAAAAAATGATAAAACCTCCTGACAGAAAGATAAAGAATATCGTACAATGCCTACTGTAGATATGAGAATCGCATCATACTCAAAAGGAAAAGAAAGGAAAAAACAAAACATGGAAAAAGGTTAACCCTGACAGGTCACAAAGGATGGCGTGTCGGGCTTTACCTGTGACTATCCGACATTTGCGGAGAGCTTCTTGACAAAATTGGAGCAAGAAAGCTCAAAAAGCCTGCGGGCGAGCAGTAAGACGATGGAACGATATAACAAAGAACCGCCTCCTGTGAGGACGGTTCTTTTGTCTTTTATTTTTTCTGTGCCTCCGCAATCCTCCTCATTTGCGCGATGACCTTGGAGGGGTTCTCCGCACGGAAGATGGCGGAGCCTGCTACGATCACGTTGGCACCAGCATTGACCAGTTCACTTAAATTATCCGCGGTGATTCCGCCGTCTGCCTGAATATCGATCTCAATGCCGTTTTGCTCGGCATACTCCCGAAGCTTGCGAACCTTTTTGACGGTTTCGGGGATGAGCTTCTGACCGCCAAATCCGGGCTCTACCGTCATGATCAGCGCCATATCCAGCTCCCCGAGCAGGGGATACAGAACCTCTGTGGGGGTGGCTGGCTTGATTGCCACTGCCGCCTTGACTCCCTTTGTCTTGATGGCACGGACGACCTCCCTTGGGTTCTCACAGCTTTCGTAATGAATGGTGAGAAGATCCGCGCCTGCGTTGATGAAGGCGTCTATGTAGCGAATGGGGTCTGTGATCATCAGGTGGACGTCAAAAACCGCCCGACTGCTCTTGCGGATGCCGCTGATGACGGGGATTCCGAAGGAAATATTGGGGACGAATACGCCGTCCATGACGTCCAGATGGATATATTGTGCGCCTGCCGCTTCGACATTTTGAAGCTCCTCGCCCAGCTTGGAAAAGTCCGCGGCGAGTACGGAGGGGGAGATGATAAACATAAGTGCACCTTGACTTTCTTTTACAGTAACGCCGTGAAAACGGCAAAAATATTTTGGAAAACAAACGGTGGATTTTTTCTGGTTGCCCGTCGCTTTTTTTCGAAAATTTGATTGTGGTTGAACAGAGTGCTGCCGCGGCTTACGGTTGCCGTTTGGCGGAAGCGCTCCTGTGGGCATATGATGGGAAGGAAATCAAATACAAAGCGGGCGGAAGGGACGGAGAAGAGAAAGGCTGTGAGAGAAGAATTCGCCTGTGTTTGTATTGCGACGGGGACGTCTTACGAGGGCAGAGATCCCAAATAAGACTCCTCGTTTTTTTACTCCGCGGTTTCGATGAGGCAGACCGCGTGAGCGGCGATGCCCAATTTCTCGCCCGAAAAGCCAAGACCTTCCTCGGTGGTTGCCTTTACGCTGACGCGGGAGACGTCCACGCCGAGGACTCTGGCGATATTGGCACGCATGTTTTGGATATGGGGCGCCATTTTAGGGGCTTGGGCAATGATGGTAGCGTCCACATTGACCACTCGATAGCCGTTGGTACCAAGATAGATATTCACGCGGCGGAGCAGCTTAAGACTATCCGCCCCTTTATATTGGGGGTCATTGTCGGGAAAGAGATGTCCGATATCCCCCAATGCCGCCGCGCCCAGAATGGCATCGGAGATGGCGTGGAGGAGAACGTCCGCATCGGAATGACCGAGGAGTCCCGTCTCGTGGGGGATCTCCACGCCGCCTATGATCAGCTTTCTGCCCTCCACCAGACGGTGGACGTCATAGCCGTGACCGATTCTGATCATATCTCTTCCTCCCCTTTCTTTCTGTCTAGCAGAATGGCTTCCGCTAGGCAAAGATCCTCGTGAGTGGTGACCTTGATATTCTGGGATCCGCACTCAATGAGACGGACGGGGTGCTTGACGAATTCCACCAGCGAGTTATCGTCGGTCGCTTCGAAGCCCTTCTTGAAGGCGGTATACGCCGCCGCCCGATAGAGCTTGGTCTTAAAGACCTGAGGGGTTTGGGCAAGCCAAACGGTATTGCGGTCGGCGGTACGATCGATAAAGCCCTTACTGTCGGCGATCTTGATGGTATCGGTGGCGCGGTGCGCCGCCGTTGCCGCCTTATACTTATACGCCGCCCGACAGACCGTAGTGATCTGGTCGATGGTGGTCAGACAGCGGGCACCGTCGGCGATGGCAACGAATTTGGATTTTTCGTGAACCGCGTCCAGCCCGTTCATGACCGAGGCTTGACGGGTCTCGCCGCCGGGGATGATCTTGGTGACCTTGTCAAACTGATACTCACGGCAGAGTTTTTCCCAGGTGCTGATCTCGTTTCGCTTTGCCACGATAATGATCTCGTGGATACAGTCCGCCTCCTGATAAGAGCGGATGGTATGCACCAACAGGGGTATGCCGCACAGCTCGGTCATCTGCTTGGTGGTCTCGCCCCCGAATCGGGTGGAAAGTCCTGCCGCGGCGATGATGGCGGAGGTGAAATTCTTGGGATGAGGGGAACCGGAGATCGCGCGGAGCGCTCCGGATAGCTTTTTAATACACAAAATCGTAGTCCTCCTGAGGTATGGTTTGGGTACTTGTGGGGGAATAATCAGAATTTGCCGTCTTCGATATCCTTCAGCATGGCAACGCGGGTCAGATGGTTGCCGCCGTTTGCGTATTCCGCGCCAAGGAAGGCGTCTACCAGCTCCACCGCCAGCCCCGCGCCGACCACGCGCTCGCCGAAGCAGAGGACATTGGCGTCGTTATGCTCTCGGGTCAGTCTTGCGGAGAAGGTGTCGGAGCAGCAAGCGGCACGGATGCCCTTATGCTTATTGGCGGCGATGGACATCCCAATTCCCGTTCCGCAGATCAGAATACCCAGCGCGCACTCGCCCGAGGTGATCTTCTCACAAACGGCGTGGGCGTAGACGGGGTAATGACAGCTCTCGGCGGTATGGGTTCCCACGTCAATGACCTCGTAGCCGCGGGATGCCAGATGCTTTTTTACGATTGCTTTCAGATTGGGAGCTGCGTGATCACAGCCGATTGCGATTTTCATGATGCTTGTTTCTCTTTCTTGCTTTAGTATTGGTTTGTAAAATCGGTACTATTCTTTGGAATCCACTCAGCTTTCTTGCTGTTGCTCCATTCTCGTCCGTTCCGCTTGGGAAGGACGGAGGTAGGTGACGGCAAGCCCTGCGTCAGTGGTGTACTCGCCCTCAAGATAATGCCGCAGAGCCACCTGTGCCACCGAGTACGCCGACTGATGCCGCAGACGCTCGGGGAGGGGAATGCTTTGGGTTTTGGTGAGGACGGGGACGGTCACGTCATAGCCGTCTCCGCAGAAGGCAACCGCCTCACCGTAGGCGGCAAGAAGCTCGTCCAGCTCGGCGATCGACAGGGCGGCGTCGGGCATAAGCCTTGTCAGCCGCTCGCCGTCCGATCGGAACAGGGCACAATAGACCTGCGAGCGGCGGGCGTTCATGACGGGGCAGATCAGCCCCCGATAAAGGACCGCGTTTTCGGCAATTGCCTCCAAGGTAGACACGCCCACGCAGGGGGTGTCCATGCCAAAGGCAAGTCCCTTCAGGGTGGCGGCTCCGATCCGCACGCCCGTAAAGGAGCCTGGGCCCGAGGAGCAGGCGAACAGATCCACGTCCGTGGCTCGGATGCCAAAGAGACGAAGCACCGATTCGACCATGGGGAGCAGGGTCTCGCTATGGGTATTTCCGTTATTCAGGGTATATTCCGCCAGTAGCTTCCCGTCCTCGCAGAGGGCGACGGAGGCAACCACGGCGGAGCTGTCAAGAGAAAGAATTTTCATATTCCGCTCCGTTATAAGGTTAAAATCCGACGGGGGTCAGGATGATCCTGCGACTGTCGGTTCGTTCGGCAGAATCCTTGACGATATCGACTCGCAGATACTGCTCGGGCAGGGCAAATTCGATGTTTTCGCTCCATTCCACAAGGCAGATGCCGCGGCGATCCAAATAGTCGTAAAAGCCGATGGAATACAGGTCGTCCTCGCCGTCGATCCGATACATATCAAAGTGAAAGACCGAAAGGCGATCCCCCTTGTATTCGTGCACCAGCGCAAAGGTTGGAGATTTGACACGGGCGTTCGGCGCGATTTTAGAAGTAAAGCCGCGGATGAACGCCGTTTTGCCCACTCCCAGATCCCCGAACAGGGCGACGAAGGGGGGCATGGTCGGGTCGGAGGTCATCCGCTCCGCAAGAAATGCACCCAATGCCTCGGTCTGTGCGGGGGAGTTGGTTTGGTAAATGCGTGGCTCGGTCATATCAGAACAGACCCGTAATGATACCGTCATCGTCGATGTCGATGGAGTAGGCAGCAGGCTTTTTGGGCAGTCCGGGCATGGTCATGATGGCACCCGTGAGAACAACCACAAATCCGGCACCGGCGGAGAGCTTTATCTCGCGAACGGTGAGAGTAAAGTCCGTGGGACGTCCCAGCTTAGTCTGGTCGTCGGACAGAGAATACTGGGTTTTTGCCATGCAGACGGGAAGCCTTGCGTAGGAGGGATCCAACGCCTCGATCTCGGCGAGCGCCTTGGAGGCGGCAGTGTCAAACTTGACTCCGTTCGCACCGTAAATCTTGGTGGCGATCGCTTCTACCTTTTCCTTGATGGACATGTCGTCGTCGTACATGAATTGGAAGTTCTTCGGCTTCTCGCAAGCCTCGATGACCTTCTCGGCGAGCTCAATGCCGCCGTCTCCGCCCTTGGCGAATACGTCGGAGAGGGCGAAGTCCGCTCCCTTGACGCGGCAGATCCGGCGAATATATTCCAGCTCTGCCTCGGTGTCCGTGCCGAAGCGGTTAATGGCAACCACCACGGGCAAGCCGAACTTGCGGAGGTTATCGATGTGCGCTTCCAGATTGACGGCACCCTTCTTCAAAGCTTCGAGATTTTCGTTTGCCAGATCGGCCTTTGCTACGCCGCCGTTATATTTCAGGGCGCGAACCGTTGCCACGAGAACTACGGCATCGGGGCTCAGACCTGCCTTTCGGCACTTGATGTCGAGGAATTTCTCCGCGCCCAGATCCGCGCCAAAGCCTGCCTCGGTGATGGCGTAGTCGGCGAGCTTGAGTGCCAGCTTGGTTGCGCGAACCGAGTTACAGCCGTGGGCGATATTGGCAAAGGGACCGCCGTGTATCAGGGCGGGGGTATGCTCAAGGGTTTGCACCAGATTGGGCTTGATGGCATCCTTCAGAAGAACCGCCATCGCCCCGTTTGCCTGCAGATCGCGGCAGTAAACGGGCTTACCGTCGTAGGTGTAAGCTACCAGGATGTTGCCGAGACGCTCCTTCAGATCGGAGAGCGATTCCGCAAGGCAGAGGATCGCCATGATCTCGCTGGCGACGGTGATCATGAAATGATCCTGGCGGGGAATCCCGTCTACCTTGGAGCCCAGTCCGACAGTGACGTTGCGGAGGGCACGGTCGTTGGTATCGGTCACACGGGCAAAGAGGATCCGTCTTTGGTCGATCCCCAGCTCGTTGCCCTGCTGGAGGTGATTGTCAATGATCGCCGAGAGCAGATTGTTAGCGGCGGTGATGGCGTGGAAGTCACCCGTGAAATGCAAATTGATGTCGTCCATGGGAAGCACCTGCGCGTATCCGCCACCCGCGGCACCGCCCTTGACGCCGAATACGGGACCCAAAGAAGGCTCGCGGAGGGCAATGACGGCGTTTTTGCCGATTTTGCTCATTGCCATGCCCAGACCGACTGTGGTCGTAGTCTTGCCTTCGCCCGCGGGGGTGGGGTTGATAGCAGTCACGAGGATCAGCTTTCCGTTGGGACGGTCAGCGGTTCTCTTGAGAAATTCGTCGTTGATTTTTGCCTTGTATTTTCCGTACAGTTCCAGCTCGTCGTCCTCAATGCCGAGGTTCTTCGCGATTTCGGTGATAGGAAGCATTTTCGCTTCTCTTGCGATTTCAATATCGGTTTTCATGGATGATACTCCTTTGCTTTTTCTGTCGTTTTTAAGGATATACTACATATCAGTATATCACAAAATCCATCTTCTGTAAAGGGGAAATGCAAAGAAATCCTTCTGAAAGGGTGGATTTTTGCCCCAAAACCCATGACAATCTTGACTATTGACAAACTGAGGGAAACCGTGTATAATTTTTGACAGGGAAAAGGGAATTTTTTTGAACAAGGTATGATGGTCCAAAAAGGGGAAATAATAAGGGCAGACGCTTTTCGCGGCGAAAGCCGACTCTTTTTTTGAAAGGATGATACCGTATGCAAAACACGCAATACCCCCCTTCTTCCTTCCTTAGTGGCAAGCTTTGCGCTCTGGGGGATTTTTTCAAAGGAATCGGACGCTATAGCTTGGGAAAGGATTACGAGCTAACGATCGCTTTGTATCCCGATAGTGAAACCGATACGCCCCAGTGCTCTCATCAGATCAAGGGAAGCTCCCGACACAATTTGCTGAAGGTCGCCGCCTTGGCGGGACTGTTGATGTTGGGGATCACCGCCATTGCTACTCTCATGCGCGCCATCGCATGCGTGTTGGGGAAATTTGTGAATTAAGAGTAATAAAAATCGGAATGACAAAACTGTCAAAATTCCGATTTTTCAAGAGGGAAAAGTGTTACATATTGTATTTTTCGACAATGATATCATCGTTTGCGTCAAACCTCGTGGAGTACTGTCCGAGGGGGACGGCGACGGTACGCTTCCCGCTATGCTTCAGGAGTGGTCGCGGCAACGGGGAGGAGACGGGCAGGTCTATCCTGTTCACCGTCTGGATCGGGAGACCGAGGGCTTGATGGTGTACGCGCGGAATCGGCGTGCCGCGGCGTACCTTTCGGGGGAGATTGCCGAGGGGCGCATGGAAAAGGAGTATCTCGCCGTGGCTTGCGGCAGACCTGAAGCGGATACCGATACCTTGCGGGATCTGCTGTTTTACGATCGCGGGCGGGGAAAATCCTATGTGGTGAAGCGGATGCGAAAGGGCGTGAAGGAGGCGGTTCTGGACTATTCCGTGCTGGACAGTCGGGAGGCGCGTTCCTTATTGCGGGTCTGTCTGCATACGGGACGAACCCATCAGATCCGCGTGCAGCTCGCCTCGAGAGGAATGCCTCTTGTGGGCGACCGTCGGTACGGCGCGCCCGCGGGAAGGGAGGCGCTTGCGCTATACTGTTATCGATTGAGCTTCCTCCATCCAAACGGAAAGGCTCCGTTGGACTTTACTTCGCTTCCCGAGCTTGCGGAGGGAAGCATATGGGAGAAATTTCGAGATTATATGATAGTTTTCGACACAAAGATAAAACAAAAGGCAAAGTAAAAACAACTGATATTTTAGAAAAACAACAAAAAACATCAGAAACGGGCTATCTCATTTGCTTGTGCAAGCGGATAGCCCGATGTTGTATTATTTAACAGCCAATTGATTGATTGACTCTTTCTGATCATTTGGTGTTGGCGATTTTTTTTGTATAATCCAACGAACAATGAAGAAAAGCAGAAGGAAGCAGACCGTGGCGGTGGCGGCACCCGCGGTGTCCAGAAGGACGTCGGTGAATTGGGTGGCACGGCCGGGAGAGAAGGATTGAAGCCATTCATCTACACAAGCGAACAGAAAGCAGGCGGGAATCGGAAGGAGACCCCAAAGGAGGGATCGTTGCCAATCCTTGCCGATTTGCAGAAGGCGAAGGAGCCAGAGATCCATGCCGATCAAAAAGGAGAGAACGGCGAATTCTCCAAAGTGGGCGGTATTTCGGATGGCTTTTTCGGAAATGGGCTTTTCGATGCCCGCGTTTTGCGCGATCTCGTTGACGATTTTATGTACTTTTCCGCTTTGTGCCCCCGATTCCTCGCCGTTTTGCAGAGAATTGCTAAAAATAAACGCCAACCAAAGCAGGGTCAAAAGGACCGATAGCACGCAAAGCAGAGCGCGCAAACGGTGTTTTGTAGCATCTTTCATGAGGAATTCCTCCTTGGAATTTTCAAAAAGCTCTTGCAATCGAACGGGGAATATGGTAAAATAAAAAGGTCCGATCGATAGGCTGGAGCGTTGTGATAACTATTAGCATATCATAAAACTGTTTCGAAAGAATGAATAAAACGAAATTTTTTGATAGTGGACGGTTTTTATCAAAATACGCCTGCATAGTTAAATGAATACATAACCTCCTCCTAAAGGGTGAGTATATCCAAGAGGATAGACTAAAACCTTATGAGGATAGACTCAAACACTACAATTTTTTGTATCCTAAACTCCTACAACGCATTTTTGTACACCCTTTGTACACCTAAGCAAAAAATCACAATTCAATAGCACGCCTCCATAGTTAAATGGATATAATAAACCCCTCCTAAGGGTTAGTTATGGGTTCGATTCCCGTTGGGGGTGCCAAGTTTGAAACCTTGATTTTTCAACGGTTTCAAACTTTTCTTTTTAGATAGTTATTTTGCTGTTTTACCTTGCAATCAGCCATGTTTTATGGTATAATATAGTAAACTGTTAGATGCAAAAGAGGAGAAAATATGGCACTTGAAAACAAGTTGAATATTACAGATTCCGCAACACTCGCTCGAGAAGAAGAACGTATCAGTAAAATGCGTGCAATTGAACTTTTTGAAACGAATTTCCTTTCAACACTCAAGGCAGGAACCTTTGAGGCGCTATCCAAAATACACGCCTTTCTTTTTTCTGATATATACGACTTTGCGGGGCAGATACGTACGGTGAATATAGCTAAAGGGAATTTCAGATTTGCACCTCTTATGTATCTTAATGCCGCACTCAACAATATAGAGAATATGCCGCAAAACACATTTGATCAAATTGTTGAGAAATACGTTGAAATGAATGTGGCGCATCCTTTTAGAGAGGGAAATGGACGAGCAACACGAATTTGGTTTGATCACATACTGAGAGCTGAACTCGGAATGGTGATTGATTGGAGCCTTGTAGATAAAGAGGATTATCTTCTTGCTATGGAGCGAAGTCCTATAAAGGATATTGAAATCAAACACCTTTTAAAAGGTGCCCTGACAGATAAGATAAACGACAGACAGGTGTTTATGAAAGGAATTGATCACAGTTACTACTACGAGGGTTACACTACCTTTAAAGCGGAAGATTTAAAATAATTACCAGAGGGCTGTCTCATTAAGATAGCCCCATTTTTATTCATGCCGAGTTTTTATGGGGTATAAGTGGGTATATATCATCGAATCAACGGTGAACCGTATTTTATGCCCCCAACAAAAAATCCCAAAAACCTATTGACAAGGAGTGGCAGATATGGTATAATGCGGTTAAGCGGACTTTGGTTCGGTTTTGAATTCGGATTGGAAATCGAACACAAGTGCGTTGCAAATAAAGAGACGGTAAGGAGGTACCATGGCGAACATCGGTCACGGAAAACAGTTCGAGAAAAATCAGTCGAAGATCTTACACGCGGCGGCAAGTCTTTTTTTGGAAAAGGGCTTTCGCGAGACGAAGATGGCGGAGCTCGCGCAAAACGCGGGAGTCAGCTACGGCGCGTTGTTCCGAGCGTTTGACGACAAGGATACCATCCTGAGCGAGCTGGTTGCTCTGGTCCTTGAGGCGCAATTTGAGGCGGCGGAGCGGATGGTTGCGGGGAAGACAGAGGACAGAATTTTATTCTATGCTGCCGAGACCACCCTACAGCTTTACATGGCGGAGAGCAGTGAGCATATGCGGGAAATGTATGCGGTGTCCTATTCCTTGCCTAAGTCGATGGATACTGTATATCACACCATTACCAATAAGCTGGAATACGTATTCGGCGAGCATTTGCCTTACTTGGAAACCAAGGATTTCTACGAGCTGGAGATTGCCTCGGGGGGAATTATGCGGAGCTTTATGACCGTCCCTTGTGACATGTATTTCACCATGGATCGGAAGGTCAGGCGGTTTCTTGAGACTACCTTCCTCGTGTATCGGGTGCCGGACGAGAAGATCCGGGAGGCGATCGACTTTGTGTCCCGCTTCGACTATCCCACCCTTGCTCGACGGACCATCGACACCCTACTGGTATATTTGAAAAGCAAGCTTTAATACAATTTCAATATCTCTGTCCAATTCATTGATTGAAACAGAAGAAGAAAGGAGTTTCTTATGCTTGAAATAAGGAACGTATCAAAAACCTACCGCCCGAAAAAGGGCGTACCCGTCAAGGCGCTTGACGATGTCAGCTTGAAATTTGCGGATCGCGGCATGGTCTTTATTCTCGGTAAGTCGGGAAGCGGTAAGTCTACGCTTTTGAACGTACTGGGCGGCTTGGATGCGGCGGACTCGGGAGAATTTATTATCAAGGGAAGATCCAGCAAGAATTTTTCTCAGGCAGATTTTGACAGCTATCGGAACACCTTTATCGGCTTTATCTTTCAGGAATACAATATTCTGCCCGAATTCACCGTAGGCGCAAACATTGCCCTCGCCATGGAGCTGCAGGGAAAGAAGGCGACCTCGGAGGAGCTGTCGGCGATCTTGGAGGAGGTGGATCTTACGGGCTACGGCAACCGCAAGCCCAACGAGCTTTCGGGCGGTCAGAAGCAAAGAGTTGCCATTGCCCGAGCACTGGTGAAGTCCCCCGAGATCATCATGGCGGACGAACCCACGGGCGCGTTGGACTCCAAAACGGGCAAGCAGGTATTTGACACGCTGAAGAAGCTGAGCCGCACCAAGCTGGTACTGATCGTATCTCACGACCGTGACTTTGCGGAGCAGTACGCCGACCGTATTATTGAGTTGAAGGACGGAAAGATCCTGTCCGACGTTTCCAAAACCGCCATCGAGCCGACAAATGTCAACGACGGCGTAAGTATTATCGACGGCGGACTGCTGCATATCAAGAAGGGCTATACTCTGACCGAAACCGACCTTGCGATGATCAACGAGTACGTGAGAAACGCGGAAGGGGATACCTTTATTTCCACTGACGTCAAGAGCAATACCGACCTCAAAAAGGTTTCGGGGATCAATGAGGACGGCAGTAAGGATGCCTTCCGCACTACCGACGGTGAGAAGGTTCGCGTGAAGGAATATACGGCGGAGGAGAGCCGACTGATCCGCTCTCGTCTGCCCTACAAGAACTCCTTGAAGATCGGCGCGTCCTCCCTCAAGACCAAGCCGATTCGTCTGGTATTTACGGTGATCCTTTGCTTGGTTGCCTTTACGCTTTTCGGTGTGGCGGACGCGGCGGGAATGTACGACCGCAACGAGGTTTTGATCCAATCCATGCGGGACAGCAACATTGACGTTGCTTCCTTTGAAAAGAACTATCAGTTCATTGACGTTGACGGATACGAGTATACGCAAACCCTTCGTTTGAACGAGGCGGATCTGCGTAAGATCAAGACCGATACAGGCATGGAAATGCTTCCCGTTTTTGCGGGACTCCGTCAGTGGGAAAGCGGATATTCCATGGAATCCATGCTGAGTGAGGCAAGCGCGCTGAACTCATCCGTTGGAATCAATTTTTATGGCGCGACTTATAGCGGCTATGCGGAGCTGACCGACGAGATCATCGAAACCATGGGCTTTTCGATGACGGGACGGCTTCCGACGGCGGACAATGAGATCGCCATTACCAAGTATTTGTATGATCATTT
This sequence comes from Clostridia bacterium, assembly GCA_017463065.1. Lineage (GTDB taxonomy): Bacteria > Bacillota > Clostridia > Oscillospirales > CAG-272 > HGM12713. The sequence goes on along the minus strand of JAFTPX010000013.1, from coordinate 3,906 downwards.
TGATCTGGCGGGCATGGTGTATTACGATTCCGCGGATCATACCACCCATTCGATGAAGGCGGATGAGATCGGCTCGGTGGAGGCCGTGATCGGAAAAACGATCGTTTTGGGCAACCGATCTGACTTTCCTCAGGAGGAGCAGGGAAGAGTGAAGATCGTTGGTGTGATCGACACAGGGCTGGAGGTAGCTGAAAAATATCAGTCGTATTTGCCCAAATCTGCCGATGCTACTATGACGGGAGATACCTCTATCGTTGATATGCTGAACCAACAGGAGATCAACAACCTGCTGACCTATAGCTATCATTCGCTGATTGCCGTGAACAAGGGTATGACCGCGAAGATCGCTCAATCCGCTGCCAAGATGTACGGCGGATCGGTTTCCGTGGGGAAATATATGGAGAACGCATCGCTGATTTTTATTACGGGAAAAGAAGGGAACGGAACGAACCATATCGCTACGTTGGAGCAGATGAAGGCTTACGCGCGGATCAATTGGCTGAACGGGGAGAAAACGGCTCTGGCAGAAGGCGAGGTCGTGTTGCCGTATGAGGTCGATTACGAACGGTTTGGCGATTCGAACCTGACGCAGGATACCATTCAAGCCCTGCAAGAGGCAGGCTTTGCGTTTGACGAGCGAGATATGGAGAGCTTGAAACACTGCTTCGTTTATGAATTCGCCCCCAATTCTTCCGTGTATCCTTTTGTCTTAAGCAAGGTTCAGCTTGAGGATATTCCCGCGGCATTCCGCGAGGAGTATCCGAAAGAGGATGGAATGGACGACGAGCAATTTAACACCATGTTGTTGAATCGCTATAAGGAGTATTTAATGGCAGAGGGACGGTATGAAAACGCTTACGGCGGAGAGACGGGACAGAGCTATCACTTGGAATTTATATTGATCCTCTACCGCGAGATGGGCGTGACGAATTCCATTTCTCAGACGGGTGTCATGTCAAGCTACAATTCTTTCGGTTCTTCGCCAGAGGATGTCAATTACGTGGTGGTTGGCTACTATTTTCCCAATGGGAACTACACGGATGATTCGATGCCCTGCATCGTTTCCGACACCGTTTACAACGGCTTCAGCATCCCCGAGCAGGGCAATTATAAATTTGCCCTTGGCACGAGTCCCATCGGAACGGTGGCAACCGTAGAGCAGTTGGTGGACTACAACGACCTCAGAGCCGATCAGGTGCAGTATAGGCTGGTCAACCAAGCGACGGCAGTCTTGGATGAGGTAGACGGTTTCTTAGTCCCCATGAGCGAGGTGTTCTTCTATATCGGCATTTTCTTTGCCGTATTTGCGGCGCTGATGATGTTCAACTTTATTTCGGTATCCATCAGCTATAAAAAGCGGGAGATCGGTATTCTCCGCGCGGTGGGCGCGCGGTCCAGCGACGTGTTCGGTATTTTCTTTAACGAGAGCTTGATCATTACCTTGATCAACTTCGTTCTGTCCTCGGCGGCAACGGTGGCAGTGATTACTCTGCTGAATCACGTGCTTCGTACCGAGTTCGGACTGGTATTGACGGTACTGGGCGTAGGCGTTCGCCAGTTTGCGCTTCTGTTGGGGCTTGGCGTGCTGGTTGCCTTTGTGGGAAGCTTCCTTCCCGTGATGCGGATCGCCAAGAAGAAACCCATCGACGCGATTCAGAACCGATAAGTCGGAACAGACTTGACAAAGGTCAAAAAAAGTGCTATAATAGGTGCACGAGAGCAATCTCGTGCGCCTTTTGGCAAAAAAATTATAAAAAAGGAAACGGACATGAAAAAAACAACGTTGTTGCTGATGGCTGCGGGACTGGGTTCCCGTTACGGTGGAAACAAGCAGGTCGACGGCATCGGTCCTCACGGAGAGATTCTGATGCAATATTCGATCTATGATGCGATCCGCGCGGGCTTTAATAAGCTGGTGTTTGTGATCAAGCCCGAGCACAGAGAGATTGTGGAACGGTTTTGCAAGGACATCAAGGGAGTGGAGATCTGCTTCGTTTATCAGGATTTTTCCAGTATTCCGGACTTTTATTCCATCCCCGCGGAGCGGGTGAAGCCCTTTGGAACGGTTCACGCCGTGCTTTGTGCGGCTGAGGCGGTGAAGGAGCCCTTTGCGGTGATCAACGCAGACGATTTTTACGGTGAGGACGCCTTCCGCGTGATGCACGAAAAGCTGGTGTCTCTGGAGGAAGGGGAGGCGACCATGGTTGCCTATTATCTGAAAAATACCGTCAGCCGCAACGGCGCGGTAACACGAGGCGTTTGCGACATTACCGCCGGCAAGCTGACCAAGGTTACCGAGACCTATAGCATTACCGTAGACGAGGCGGGTGTGATCAGCGACGCGGACAGCGGCGTGTTGGATGGCGAGTGTTTGGTTTCTATGAATATGTGGGGCTTCCGTCCCGAAATCTTTGGAGGCATGAAGGACTCCTTCCACGCCTTTTTGCGGAGCATTGAGAAAGGGAATATCAAGGCGGAATACGCGCTTCCCACCATGGTAGACCGTATGATCGGCGAGGGCTCCCTCGGGGTCAGCGTGCTTTCTACCAATGCGGTCTGGTTCGGTGTGACCTATCAGGAGGATCGTCCCAGTGTTGCCGCCGAGCTTCTCAAGCTCCATGAGAGCGGACAATATCCCGAAAAATTGTTTGAATAAAATCGGAAAAATCACGGCGGGTTGTCTTGGCAACCCGCCGTTTATTTCCACCACAAAACAAAAAGGGACTGCTTCATAGCATTAACAAACTGTGAACACTATGTATAATCATCACAAAAACCAAGGTCAAATCAATTGATTTAGCCTTGGTTTTTTGTTGCTTTTATATAAGGGGAAAGTTGAAAAATTTAATTTGACTCAGCCCCTTGGAGTAGGATCGATTATTTTCCTTCCTCGTTCTTTTTCTTGCTCAGATTTCTCACGTCTGCTTGGAGCATAAATCGGCAGAAGACGTTCTCGGAGTGCTTTGCCATGAGAAGCACGTAGAGAACGGCGGGGCGGATCACGTACCACTTCTTCCGCAGATGAAGCGGGGAGGATGACCCGAAAAAATGAATAATTATCAAAATATTCATTTCTTTTCTTGACAATCGAGGCAAATCGTTTTATAATATATAGTATAATGGATGATTGTGTCTTGGTGGACAAAAAATATGGATTTTTTGAAAGGAGAACGGTTGAAAAAATCCGAGGATTTTTCCCGTTAGCGGATGTTATGAGCGTATTGAAAAGACGAGAAGCGAGAGAGATGGTACTGGGACTTTTGTTTGAAAGTGAATTTCGAACCGACGAGAGTTATGTGGAAATTTATGCGACCTCCGCGGAGGAGCGGTTGATTCCCGACGATCCGTTTATTAAAACCGCGTATTATACGATCTCCGAGAATCGGGAGTGGATCGACGGTGTGATCGGCGAACATGCCCACGGCTGGAAGACCTCCCGCCTTTCCAAAATGTCCCGTTCAATCCTTCGTCTTGCGATTTATGAAATGCTGTACGTAACGGAGATCCCTTACAGCGTATCCATCAACGAGGCGGTGGAGATGTCCAAGATCTATGATGATCCCAAGGCTCGTGCCTTTGTGAACGGCGTTTTGAATTCCGTCAAGAACAGCTTGGAGTCCGAGGCGGCTCCCGAGGCAGACGGAAAGGATGTATAAGATGACCGATTGCTATATCGGGATCGATACCAGCAACTACACCACCTCGGCGGCTCTTTGTACTGCGGAGGGGGGGGTCATTGCCAATCTGAAGCGTCCGCTTCCCGTAAAGGAGGGGGGCAGGGGACTTCGTCAGTCAGACGCGGTCTTTGAGCACGTTCGCAATTTGCCCGCGCTAATGGCATCTCTCGGAGAGGTGATGGGGGAAGGCGGCTACCGTCCCTTGGCGGTGGGCGTTTCGGTTACGCCG
>JAFTPX010000043.1 GCA_017463065.1 Clostridia bacterium | reverse complement strand
GGGCTGATCCTTGCGGTGTTCGATGCCTCCCGTCCCCTCTCGGAGGAGGATCTTGCCTTGGCGGAGGAAATCACCGCAACGGGAATTCCCACCGTCGCGCTCTTGAACAAGATCGACCGCGAGGAATCGGACGGTATCACCATCGCAACCATCCGCCAACGCTTTGCGCATACGGTGGCGGTGTCCGCCGCGGAGGGAGACGGCTTTGACCGACTGGCAGAGGTCATCGATGGGCTCTTTATCGACGGTTCCATCGACATGGGGCGTGATGCCGTTGTCACGGGCGCAAGACAGTACGCGGCACTGACCCTGGCGGCAGAGGCCTTGGAGAGTGCCCTTGCCGATCTGCGTGCGGATCTCCCCTTGGATCTGTGTTGTGTGGGAATGGAGCACGCCCTCACCTCTCTGGGCGAGGTAGACGGCAGAGAGCTGGGAGAGGAGATTGTTGCCGAGATCTTCTCACGGTTCTGCGTAGGAAAATAACAAACGACCGATAAAAGAGGAAGTACATACCATGAAAAAATTTGAAAACGTCATCATTGCCAGCGATATGGACGGAACGTTTATTACCAACCACCCCGTAGGCATGGCACGCAATCGGGAACGGATTGCTTATTTTAAGGAAAACGGTGGGTACTTTACCTTCGCCTCGGGAAGAACCTATCAGTCGGTCATACAAGCGGTTCCCGACGTATCGGAATTAACCAACGCTCCCGTTGTGGTCTACAACGGTGCCTGCCTTTACGACTACACCCAAATGAGGGAGATCGAAAACAGACCCCTTGCCTTTGAGCCCTTGCGGGAGCTGATCGAATTTCTGGAGACCACCGAGCTTGCCTTCGGTTGCCGCATGACAACGGGGGATAAGCACCTGTTTTATCGGTTGGATTACCCCCTCACGGTACAGGAATTCGATATTCTGTCGAAACGGGGAGAAAACTGCCTGCTTCTTCCCTTGGAGGAATGGCAACAGTACCCCCTTTACCGCATGACCCTTCGGGCGGAAGATTCCACCATCCACCAAATCATCGAGCTTTGCGAGGAACGCTTCCGCGGAAGATTGATGCTCGTACCCTCCGAGCCCACCATGATGGACGTGCAGGACGCAAAGGTCAACAAGGCGGTGGTGCTTCGGGATATGGTAAACGATTACTTCGATCGCCCCATGTTCCTCTGCGCCATCGGTGACTATAACAACGATCTGGAAATGCTGAAAAATGCCAACCTTGCCTGTTGCCCCGCCAATGCCTTGGACTCAATCAAGGCAGTCTGCCACCATACCCTCTGCCATAAGGATCAAGGCGTCGTTGCCGACGTGATCGATCTCTTGGACACCATGTTCTAATGGGACCGCTGGGATGCGGGGAATGGGAGAGGATGCTATAGGATGCGCCAAAGAAAACTTTCTTTCGAGAAGGTTTCCTCTGGACTCCTTCAAAGAACGTTCCTGCAGGAAGGTTCTTTTTTTGCGCCCATCGTTTTGTTTTGGCAATGTTTTTTTGAATTGGTAGAAATATTTACAATTCGTCTATTGTATTTCCCTTTTGTTTGCGATATGATAATATAATAAATGTTGTGATGAATCCTAGGCGGAGGTATGCTTTGTTCGGATACGTAAGGGTCAACAGCCCTGAGCTGAAGGTAAAGGAATATGAGTTTTACCGCGGAACCTACTGCGGTCTTTGCCGCTCGATGGGCAAATGCACGGGTCAATGCTCTCGCATGACGTTAAGCTACGATTTTGCGTTCCTTGCCCTTCTTCGCATTACCTTCTTGAAGGAATCAGTATCCTTCGGGCAAAAGCGTTGTCTTGCCCATCCGCTCAAAAAGCGGAATTACATGAAACACAATTCCTCTCTCGCCTATTGCGCGGGGGCGGCGGCTCTGTTGAATTACCACAAGATTGCCGACGATCTCTCTGATGAGAGAGGATTCAAAAAGCTGCGCGCTCTTCTCCTACGCCCGTTTATGGCGCACAGCCGAAAAAAGGCGCTGAAGGCGGGGCTTGGGGAGCTGGATGAAAAAATTGCCGAAGGTCTGGCTCGGCTATCGGATGCCGAGCGGTCTGGCGTGGCAAGCGTGGATATTCCCGCGGGCATTTTTGGCGAGATCCTCGCCCACATCATCTCCTTTGATCTTGCGGAATCGGACGCAAGGATCGGGGCGGCACTCGGTCGAACCGTAGGAAAATGGATCTATATTGCCGATGCGCTGGACGATCTGGAGGAGGATGCCAAAAACGGTCGGTATAATCCCTTCCTGTTGCTTTACGGCGGCACTCTGCCCGACGAGCAAAAAAGAGAAGGCATTCGGCTGGCTTTGAAAAATCAGCTGTACGACGCGGAGGCGGCAGCAGATCTGATGGAGTTTGAAAACGAAGCGATTCAACAGATCGTTTGGAACATTTTATATCTCGGACTGCCCGAGCGGATCGAAAAAATCGAGAAGGATCGATGCGCCAAGGCATGCAAGAAGAATCGAAAGAAGAACGAAGAAGAAAGGACGGACAACAAGCAATGACGGATCCGTACAAGGTACTCGGCGTATCTCCCGATGCGGCCGACGAAGAAATCAAAAAAGCCTATCGCGCGCTGGCGAGAAAATATCACCCTGACAAGTATCGGGACAGTGATCTTGCCGATCTGGCAAGCGAGAAGATGAAAGAGGTCAACGCCGCTTACGAGGAGATCAAGCAGATGCGGGAAAACGGCGGTGCTCAGAGCTCCCAAAACAGCTCCTATTCGGGCAGCTCCTCGGCGAATCCCCGTTACAATCAGATCCGCCGTTCCATTCACAGCGGAAATATCGTTCAGGCGGAAACCCTGCTGAACAACGTTCCCGCCAACGAGAGAAACGCGGAATGGTATTTCTTGATGGGCAATATTCTCATCCGCAAGGGGAACTACGTGGATGCGCAGCATCACTTTGATACCGCTTGCTCCATGGACCCCTACAACAACGAATACCGCGCGGCGCAGGAACAGCTTCGCCGTCGGGCAAACGGCTACGGCGGAGGCTATCAGACCTCGGGAGGCGGCGGATGCTCGGGCTGTGACATCTGTTCGGGCTTGCTTTGTGCCGACTGCTGTTGCGAATGCTGCGGAGGAGATCTGATCTCCTGCTGTTAAGCCAGTCCGTAGAGATCGAAAAAGGAAGGAAGGGATCGGTATGCCGAGAACAGATCGGGGAGCGAAAACGAGAAAGCTGACTACCTGTGCCATGCTGTCGGCGCTGGGCGTGGTTTTGCTTTGGCTCGGCTCTATGGTTGAGCTGGTGGATATTTCCATGGCGGTCATCGCTTCGCTATTTTGTGTCTTTGCCGTGATCGAATACGGCGGAAGCGCGCCCTGGTTGGTCTTTGGTGTGACGGGCATCCTATCCTTGATCCTGTTACCTCAAAAGACGCCTGCTCTGATGTATCTGCTCTTTTTTGGCTACTATCCCATTCTCAAGGAAAAGCTGGAGAAGCGTCCCAAGGTAACGGCGTGGATCCTCAAGGAAGTGATCTTCAACGTCGCATTGGTTTTGATGCTACTGCTGTCACACTTCACCCTGATGACAGCCGATGCCGCCGACTCTATGCTCCTATTTTATATCGCCTTTGCGGTGCTGGCGGAGCTGGCTTTCCCCGTTTATGACATCGCCCTCACACGGCTGATCTCTCTCTATATTTATCGGCTGAGAAAACGGTTCAGAATCAAATAACACAAAGGCTGGTATAGGGTCGTACCATAAAGGACAGTTTTGAGATCCAATAGAATATGATACCTACCGACAGGAAGAGGACATAGAATGTTTTACGTTCTATGTCCTCTTTTCTTGACAAGCACTGATTTAACTAAAGACAACAAGTTTTTGTCAAAAGTAACGCAAAGGCGCTTTTGACATTAGCATATCAAAAGCTCACCCACTTACCTTCCGGGATGTAGAAAAAAGCCTCCCTTGTGTAAAGGGAGGTGGCACGGCTTGCCGTGACGGAGGGATTGTAAGAGATTAGATTTATGCTAAAACAATCTCTCCGTCGCTTCGCGACAGCTCCCTTTACACAAGGGAGCCTTTTGTTTGTGCAAACCAATTTGTTTAAAAATAGCCATAAGGTTTTTGTAGTCCTTAATTTAGTCTTAACAAGCACTGCATCTGTGCCCACAGATGCTATTTGTCGATATGCTTCGCTACGCTCGGCTCGATATATTTGCCTGGCGGCAAATTCGATATAACCGCCCTTGCGGTCGGTTTCGATATGATATAAATCCCTCGTTTTCGAAGCAAACATATCGAGCGTAGCATGTCGAGTTGCGACAGCAACATATCGAAAATCCCGCAAGGGATTTATATCGATGCGTAGTGTCCTTCAGGGCACTACGCTATCAACCCAGCCTTTTTGGTTCTATCGTTTCAATCGCTCGGTGCGATACGTTCCAGATTTCTGCTTTCGAACGGGACTGCCATTCTTTTTTCATTTCTTCCCGTCCTTGTTTTTCTGGCTTTTACAATCACTGCCGTTTTTTTACATATCTTGTCAAAAAATGAATTTTCTATTAATTTTTAAAAAAATAAAAAAATGCCTTGATTTTTCTGAAAAGATATATTACAATAATAATAATGGGCTTGCGAAATTTTTGCGAGTGCTTTGAATAAGATAAAAAATAAACCCTATAGACAAGAGAGGTACACCACTATGCAAACATTCAGAAGAATCGGCATTCTTACCTCGGGCGGTGACGCACCCGGTATGAACGCGGTTATCCGCGCCATTGCCAGAAAGGCAAATAAGCAGGGCGTAGAGGCTGTCGGTATTATCGGCGGCTACAACGGTCTGATCAATAAAAAGCTCATTCCTCTGACAACCAGTGCCGTTTCCAACATCATTACCCGAGGTGGAACCATGCTCTATTCCGACCGTTGCTTGGAATTCAAGACCGAGGAAGGCATGCAAAAGGCAATCGAAACCTGTAAAAGCAACGACATTGATGCCATCGTTGCCATTGGCGGCGACGGAACCTTCCGCGGTGCGACGGACTTGGCAATCCGCGGAATTCCCACCATCGGTGTTACGGGCACCATCGACAACGATATCACCGCCACCGAATACACCGTAGGCTTTGACACCGCAATGAATACCGTTGTGGAGGTGCTGGACAAGCTGCGCGACACCTGTGAATCTCACGCCCGTTGCAACGTGGTAGAGGTTATGGGACGTAATTGCGGTCAGATCGCTCTGCGGGCGGGTATCGCGGCAGGTGCCATGGCTGTTGCCATTCCCGAGATTCCCTTTGATGAGGAGGCAACCATCAACCGCATCAAGGCAGCAAAGCGGAAAGCAAAGCGAGGGATGCTGATCGTGGTCAGCGAGGGTGTATTTGCCACCGACGAAAACGGTAACAAGGTTCCCTACGGTGAGGTTTTGAAAAAGAAGATTCAGGAACAAACGGGTATTGAGACCAAGTTCGCCCGTCTCGCTCATATCGTCCGCGGCGGTACTCCTACTCTGCGTGACCGTCTCACCGCATCCCAGATGGGTGTCAAGGCAATCGATCTGATCCTTGAGGGCAAGAGCAATCTGGTCGTGGTGGAGGAGGATAGCAAGATTGAGAGCATGGACATCGTCTTCGCTCTTACCGCTGACCGTATGTACAAAAACAAGCTGATGGCGGGGGATTTGGACAAATTCAGCGCGGAAGATATTGCAAAAATGGAGGCGATTTGCGAGAAGCGTCGTCAGGAGATTGCGAATCTGTACGCCATCATCAACGATCTGGCACTTTAATTCAAGGAAGAAAAAACCGACTGCCGAGGCAGTCGGTTTTCAATAGGAGAATCTGTATGGAACGAATCACCAGCTTTTGTGTGGATCACGACAAAATCAAAAAAGGAATCTATATCTCCCGTATCGACGGAGATATCACCACCTATGATCTGCGTACCCGCTTCCCCAACGGGGGTGACTACATGGACAACCTCACCATGCACTCGGTAGAGCATATGTTCGCCACCTACGTGCGCAATTCCGCCATTGGAAATAGCGTGATTTACTTTGGTCCCATGGGCTGTCGCACAGGCTTTTATCTGTTGGTGCGGGAAACGCCCCAAGAGGTCGTTCTTCAGGTTGTCAAGGACGTCCTCGGGAAGATCGTCAGCCACGACGGTGAGATGTTCGGGCAAAGCCGCAAGGAATGCGGCAATTACCGCGAGCTGGATCTTGCCGCCGCCAAGATCGAGTGCGCCGCCTATCTGTCGGTGCTGGAACAAAGCGACAATACCTTTGTCTATCCCAACTGAATTCAAAAACCCCCCGTTCGGGTATCTGCTTTCTTGCGGACACCCGAACGGGGATATTTTTGTTCTATTAGTTCTTCAAGGAATGAATGGGGGCGGGAATCCGTCCGCCGCGGGCAATGAAGTCCGCACAGGAATAATCGCTGAGCTTCATAATGGGGGCATAGCCCAGCAGTCCGCCGAACTCCACCGAGTCGCCAACGCCCTTGCCGTATGCGGGGATCAGGCGAACCGCCGTGGTCTTGGTATTCGCCACGCCGATAGAAATCTCGTCAGCAATGATTCCGCTGATGGTCTCTGCCGTCGTATCGCCGGGAACCGCAATCATGTCAAGTCCCACCGAGCAAACCGCAGTCATTGCTTCCAGCTTTTCCAGAGACAAAGCCCCACAGGCAACCGCATCGATCATACCCGCATCCTCGGAAACGGGAATGAACGCACCGGACAGTCCACCTACGTGGGAGGATGCCATCACACCGCCCTTTTTGACCGCGTCATTCAGGAGTGCCAGTGCCGCCGTCGTTCCGTGGCCGCCGCATCGTTCCAGACCCATGCCCTCCAGAATATGTGCCACCGAGTCACCGACAGCGGGCGTAGGCGCCAAAGACAGGTCGACGATGCCAAAGGGCACGTTCAATCGCTTGGATGCCTCGGTCGCCACCAGCTGACCCATACGGGTAATCTTGAATGCCGTTTTCTTGATGGTTTCCGCCAAGGTGGAAAAATCGCACTGCCCTGCTCTGCGGATCGCGGAGCTAACCACACCGGGGCCCGATACGCCCACGCTAACCACGGTCTCTGCCTCACCCACGCCGTGGAAGGCACCTGCCATAAAGGGGTTATCCTCGGGAACGTTGGCAAAGACCACCAGCTTTGCGCAACCGATGGATTCCTTGTCACGGGTCAGATAAGCGGCTTCCTTGATGATCCGTCCCATCAATGCCACCGCGTCCATATTGATTCCCGCCTTGGTAGATGCCACGTTCACCGAGGAGCAGACCCGCTCGGTCTCGGCGAGAGCCACGGGAATCGAGTCGATCAAATGACGGGCGTTATCGGTAAAGCCCTTCTGAACCAGTGCGCCGTAACCGCCGATAAAGTTGATTCCCAGCGTGTGCGCCGCCCGATCCATGGTATGGGCGATCTTTACGTAATCCTCGGGAGTATATCTGCCTCCCACCAAGGAAATAGGAGTAACCGAGACCCGCTTGTTGATGATCGGAATTCCCAGCTCCTTTTCGATCTCACAGCCAACGGGCACCAGCCGCTCCGCTGTGCGGGTGATCTTATCGTAGATCCGATCGCAGACCACGCCCACGTCATCCCCCGCGCAATCATAGAGGGAAATCCCCATCGTAATGGTACGGATATCCAGATTCTCCTCCTTGATCATATTGATGGTTTCCAGTATATCGTGAATGTTGATCATATCCGCACCTCAAATTTTGTGCATGGAATTGAAGATATCCTCATGCATCGTACGGATATCGAGATCGTTTTCCTCGCCCAGCTTCCGCATATCGTCTACAAAATCGGCAAACGGAACCGTCAGCTCCCCGATCTCAATCACCATGATCATGGCGAAATACTCCTTGAGAATACTTTGCGAAATCTCCGCGATATTGGCACCCGATTCGGCGCACTTGGAACTGACCTTGGCAATAATACCCTTTGTGTCATGTCCCACTACAGTAATCACTGCTTTCATTGCTTTAACCTCCACTTCCGTGAATCATAATTTCTTCCCGTATATTATAACAGAATCGGCGAAAAATTGCAACAGCTTTTCACAACTATTTTAAAATTCTGTCAAAGATCACAGAGATTGCGACAGTCCATTTTGAAATACGGCTTCCTTCGTCTGAATTCGGGAAAATATTGTGAACGTACTGTTGAAAAAATAAATTTTCGCCTTAATATTTTCGTTCTTCCATTGACGAAAAAAGGAAAAAATGTTACAATATATCTATAATATCCTGCATAAAAAATCGGATCCTCCGATTGCGAATTCTTATAGATTGTAGAGGTTGCTTGTATGAAATATTCTGCCAGAATCCTGACCTTTGTTTTATGCCTTTTGATGGTCTTTCCCTTGTTGATTATCGGCGCAGGCGCGCAAACAGCAGGAAGCGGAGAAACGTCTCATCGCGCGCAAATGATTATTGATATGACCAAAATCTGGGACGTATACTCCCAAAAGACAGCGGAAAACGCTCCCAATGCGGGAAGCGATACGGCGACGGTCATTTTCGACGATTATATCAAGCAACTCTACAATTTGAATGACACGGTCAATGATTCCACCGTGGATCTGATCTACGCAAAGGGAAAAGCCGTGGCACCGCTTGCTTGGATCTATTATTCTCATCCCGAGGTTCATCCCGCGGATGGGGAAACGACCAACGAGGTATACGAAACGTATCTGGCGCAGAAAGCCGTGATCGACGGCAAGACCACCACGGCGGACAAGCTCTCCGAGGATACCGCGCTGATTGCCTTCTTCAACGGAACGACAGACAAGAATCCCGAGGTATACGCTTGTTACACCGAACTGCTCCGCACCGTTTATACCGAAAAGCTGGAGCAAGTCCAATCCTCCGAGGCCTCCTCCGCCGTTCATCGTATTCTGACCCTTTCCGGCGCTACCGTTCTGAAATTAAGCTATACGGACGAGGATGGTACCAATTTTGAGGAGGAATACAACTACGCCTGCAACATCGTACAAAAAAGAAAAAATTGGGAGACGACCAATGAGGACGTAAAGAAAATTTTCACATTACTGTATCCCTCGGCAGACTTTAACAGTTCTTCCCTGTTGAACAACTATTTCAATCGCATGGAGGTACTGACTCCCGCCTACTCCCGAACTGAATCCGACACAAGCGCCCCCACCACCTCCACGGTCACGGAATACAATCAATCCCTCAATGCGCTGTTGGAAAGTACCGCAACTGATTTGTTGAATGGGTTGAAGGACTCTTCCAACGACTCCTTCCGCAACGTCTATCTTTCTGCCATGGTCACTACCGTGGAGAACGCGGTCATCCGTGCGGATGCCGCAGGCACACTCTTAGAGATCGTCCCCTTATTTGATACTTATTCCTATGAATGGATCAAGGCGAACGCCAAGGACGAGATCACGGCGTACGTTGACGCCCTGATCAAGGGAAACGAAAGCTTTTATTCCGCAAAGGATGCGGAGACCCTCAACAAGATCGCCAAGGAATATACCGACAAGAACGGAATTCTGGACGGATACGCATATAGCGAGGGCGGTGTACCCACCGATCCCGATCAATTCGGGGCATCCATCGCGCAGGAGGTCGCACGCGCAAAGAAACGTGCCGACTGGTTTGACTACTATGCCAACACACTGGCAAATATCAAGGGCTACGTGGCAAACGACACCGAGCTGAGTGCTGCGGCGGCAAGCCAATACGCCGCCACGGACCAAGCGATTGTCAACGGGGAGCGGGACGAGATGGATGCCATAAATGGCGACCAAGCCATCTTGGACGATCTGGTTGCCGAGGCAGAGGCACTTGCCTTTGTCAATAAGTACCGCGCGCTTTTGGAAAAGATCCTTACCGACGTTACCGTCGCAAACGACAAAGCGACGCTTGACGCCGCTATCGTCGATGCCGTCAATCTTTCGGACGCAGCGGCGGCAAAGCTTGCAGACGAGCTGACCGACATCGGCAGCAAATACAAAGAAATGATCAAGCAAGAAGTTGCCGCCAAGCTCCACGGCACCGATAACGAAACGATCCGTCAGGACAGCATCCGACGGCTGAACGATCGGATTGCGGCTTTGCCCGTTACCGACACAGCGGACAAGCTCTCCGCTTTACCCGCAAGCGCCGAGGCGCTGATTAGCAAGGCGAAAGACGTGGATGCCGTATTGGATCACTTCAACAACAGCATCGCAAACGACACGCAATACGCAAGCTACGACGACACGTACAAGGCGCAAATGCTGCAGAGCTGCTCCAACGCCGCCGTGGGCATCATTGATGAAACCGAATCCGCCGCAAACGCCATTGTCAATCTGAACCGTTTGGAGGCGTTGGCAAAGCTTTACGCCGCCGCCAAGGGCGCAGAATCCGTAACAGGCATCCCAGAGATTCTGACGAAAGCCGAAGCCGAACTTCATGCGCTGTCCGATGCCGACGAGATCGCCGCCTATACCGACGACGGCGTACTGCGGATCCAAAGCTATCGGGCGGCACAGGAGGATTATCAGAATACGATCGATGCCATCGAGACGTTGACCAACCTTTCCGCTACCCAAAAAGCAAACGAAAAAACAAGTGCGAAGAATCAGTACGATGCCTTCCTTTCCGACATCGCGGCTGCCCATACCGCGGCAGAGATCAACGCCGCTCAGAACGAGCTGAAGAACGGACTGCAAGCCTTGCGTGCCGAAGCCGTCGCCACTGATCTTGCCATCGCCAAGGAGCTTGCCAAAAATGAGCTGACGGAAAAATCCAATGCGGCAAGCGACACGGTTGGCGGATATGAATTTATCGACGAGGAATCCAAGCAAGGGATTCTGAATCAGATCGAGCAAAACAAAATCGATGCTTCCTCCGCTATTGACGGCTGTACCGACACGGCACAGGTTGCGCAAAAGAAGGAAGAAGCGCTAAACGAGCTGGCAAATCAAAAGAATCTGGCGGCAGAGGAAGATCGCAAGGACTGTCTTACCGCAGTCACCGAAGCACTGGACAACAGCTATAACAAGGACGATTATTCCGCGGGGCGGCAGGTAGAGATTCACGACATCCTGACGGAATACGAAACCGCCCTGCAAAACGCCTCCTCCGTTGCCGACTATATTGCTCTGCGGGACGAGGCGTTGGGAAAGATCAGGCAGATCCCCAATCTGTTACAGGAAGCACAGGCATCCTCTGAAGCGCGGCTGCGTGCCGCATACGAGGCGTTACTGCTTCGCGCGGATCTGTATTCCGATGCCAATCTGTTAGCACTTCGGGAGATCTACGAGCACTCTCTCGCAGAGCTGAGACAATTCTCCTCCGTTTCGGACACAGCAAACGCCACTGCCCTTGCGGACGAGCGGATCGATCTGATGAGGGCGATCCCCTTGGATCGGGTCTACACCGAGGACAAGCTCCTTGCCAACACCGAAACGCTGGGCAGTCCCTCTGATACCTATCAGCCCACTGTGGACGGTTATATCGGCGCGGTGGAAGCTCCCTCCGGAATCGCCTCCGACGCCAAGCTGACCATTACCGCCGCCAACTACACTGACGTAGCGAACCGTATCCGAAGCGCGGCAAAAAAGGAGCTGGTTCGCGGAGTGGATGGAACAGTAGTAAACAAGGCGGTGCTGAAGCTTCTGAAAAACTGCCACGTCAGCGCCGCGCTGGATATTGATCTGGGCACGTCTCTTCTCTCCTCTGCCGACCGCTACACGGTTTCGGTTTTATTGCCCGACGGCATCCGTATGTCTGACGTGATCGGTGTGGTCTATCTGTGTGAGGACGGCTCCGTGGAATTTTACGAGATCACCTCGGAGGACACCTTGATCCGATTCGTAACCACCCATTTCTCCGAGTATTACGTAGTCAGTGAAAACACCGTCAATCTGATCTCCTGGATCGTGGTGCTCAGTATTCTCGCTCTGTGCGAGATCATCGTGATCGTCCTGTTGTACCTACGCAAGAGCCGAAGAAATCAAGAACATGCCCTTGACACGCCGCTGTACTCTCTTGCCCTTCCCATCTTCACGCTGACCCGATACACCCCTGAGAACGGGGTTTTGATCGTCACCCTTCTGGGCATCGCGGTCGTTCTGCTCGGCGCTTGGATCGCGGTTCTGATCCTCTCGGATCGGCGTGCGAATCTCTCCTACACCGAGGAGGAATACCCCGAGGAGGAGCCCGACGAATTGACCCTTGCGGCAGTTCCCGTGCCCGCTATGGTATCCGAGTCTGAACCCGAGCCAGACCCCGAACCCATGGAAGAGACCCCTCTCCCCGATCCCGTTATGGAAGAGCTCTCGGTGGAGGACCTTGGATTCATCGATCCCGAGCAGTACCGCGGAAAGCACCGTGCCGTGATCAACGTAGACACCCTCTCGGAGCACTTTGCGTCGGGAGACACGGTTACGCTAAATACGCTGAAGGAAACGGGCTTACTCCCCACAGGCACAGGATTTGTCAAGATTCTCGGCAGAGGACAGCTCGACAAGGCACTTACCGTTATCGCGCAGGATTTCAGCGAATCGGCATGGAAGCAAATTGCTAAGGCGGGTGGTACGCCTACCGTAACGATTGCCTCCTCTGAGTTGGGCGGAAAGAAAAAACCGATGCCCTATCGCGCAATCAAATAACAACCAAAATACGCCATTGGCTCACGTGTTGTGAGCCAATGGCGTAAGTGCTTTTTCAAAAAAACTTCTATTGACAAGGGATAGTAAATGTGATATAATCATAACAGAATACGGAATCCAAGGTTGAATTGCGGATTCCTCCAAAAGGAGAGTTTACCATGTGTGATACCAATCAATTTTATATCTGTGAGCATTGCGGCAACTTGATCGGAATGGTTCATAACGCAGGCGTTCCGCTTCTGTGCTGCGGTCAAAAAATGACCAAGCTGGAGCCGGGAACCGTAGATGCCAGCCAAGAAAAGCACGTTCCCGTGGCGGTTCTTGCAGGCAATACCGTACAGGTCACCGTTGGTGCGGTTGAGCACCCCATGACCGAGGAGCACAGCATTCTCTGGGTCTATCTGCAAACCAACCGCGGCGGTCAGCGCAAATGCTTGGAGGCAGGGCAATCCCCCGTAGTCACCTTCGCCCTTGCGGACGAAACTCCCGTGGCAGTCTATGCCTACTGCAATCTGCACGGTCTTTGGAAGGCAGAAGTCAAGGAAGAGGTAGTTTGTCCCCTGTCTCCCTTGAACACCCAAGCCACCACCAATTACACAATCTGTAAGTGCAACAATGTCAGTTATTTTGACATTCTGGATGCGGTTCAGAAGCACGACAAGCTGGATCAGCTCTTGGACGTGTTTGAGGACGTGAAGAACACCACCCATTGCACCACGGGCTGTGGCAGCTGTTACGATAAGGTTTTGAGCGTGATCTCTGAAATGATGGCGAACGGAACGAAGGCGTAAATTTCTTTTGCCAATTACCAAAAAAGCATGGAAAAAATTGCTTTCATAAGAATCAATTTCCACCCGCAAAGTCAAAGCGGGTGGTATTTCAGTTTCGGGCATAGCCCTAATACTACTGGCTACGCACAAGCGCGTCGTGTATTGGCATGCCAGCCATACAATTATTACGTAAACCCGCTTGAGCGGGACTAAGTTCAAGCCTCCCTGTGTAAAGGGAGGTGGCACGGCTTGCCGTGACGGAGGGATTGTTTTGTTATCTTTTACACGAGTACAATCCCTCAGTCAGCTTCGCTGACAGCTCCCTTTGCACAAGGGAGCCTTCCGCTGCGGCGGGATCTAGGCAAAGCTAAAGCTTTTTGGAACCACCAGCACTGCTGGTAGTTTTCGGAAACCAATAAAAGGGGCTGTCTCAAACGCAACGGCCAGAGCGCTTGAGACGGCCCTTTTTTGTGTTGTACAGCCTTAATATTTTACGCGTTTTCAGAGCATTATTAGCGAGAGAGTCAGAGCTATTGATTTAACATGTTTCATCTTTCCTCTCCTTTAGCAAAATTCTTACAGTAATTCTCCAACAACTTTTTCTCTTTTTATAATCAAGCATTTCGATCTTTTTCTCATTGATCCAATACGCCTTTTGGATAATTTCATAAGCATATTTTTTGTCCTCTGTTTTCGGGGGATTGTAGAGAAAGTAGGTCTTGCATCTGAGTAAGGTTAATTTTACTTGATAATATGGCTTTAAGTCTATCATTTCTGCGCTCCTTTCGGGTGGTAACACACATTATACCGAAAGAACACGGAAAGTCCAGAGGTTGGGGGAAATTATTTATTATCTTGATTTGCTTTTGCTGTATTAAGAGAAGAAATTAAAATCCTTTTCAGCTCCGTACATTTATCGAGCAAGGTTTTGTCGTGGTAATATCCACTTTCCAAAATCAACTCAATCCAATATTCCGTTTCGGAACACTCTTTCAAAGCAATTTGCAGTTTGGCAATAAAGTCAGCCTTGCCGTGAGCGTAAAAAGCTTCTCTAATATTCGCGCC
>JAFTPX010000012.1 GCA_017463065.1 Clostridia bacterium | reverse complement strand
GCAGCCGTTTATTTTGCGGTTGGCGTCCTCGACGGGGTTTGCGGGGTGTTTTTGTAGGGGACGGCGTCTCGACGGCAACGTGTCGCCGCTTCGCTACCCACAGGGGAAGGCTTTTTGAGTTCATATGCATATAAAAAGCGTGTCGATCTACTTGATCGACACGCTGAAGCGAGAAGAGAGTCCTGTTTCTCGCCTTTTTCGTTACAGATAGTTTTTCATTCGCTCCACGGTATCTTCCATAAATCGTACGGTCTGTCTGGCGAGTGCCAGAGACTTTTCCGAGCAGCTTTTGTTTTCGTATTCTCGGATCAGCTTGGTGTTTTCGGTGATCCCCATGGTAGCACCCTCAATGATCATCTGCGCCAGATGACTGGAGGTGGAATCCATCATGGTATTCATTGCCATGCCCATCTTGGAGCCAAGCTTGGTCATGAATCCCTCCTCCTTGGGGGTGACACCCGATTCATAGAGCATATCTCCGATTTTCTTGGCGAATTCCTCATAGCGGTTCAGCTCGGCGGTCATTTCCTCCCGAAGTGCCCCATCCTGTACCTTGGGCATCAGGTTGATGAGGGAATCCGCCCCCATCTTTACGTTTTTATATAGCTCGCTCAGAAACTGCTCCGAGCAGGATTTTTCTTTTACGGCTTCCATCGATTTGCCTCCTTCTGAAAAAGATTTTAAACTTATTTTTCTCCCGCGCTTGCTTCTTTATACTTGAAAATTTTTAAAAAATGTGGTACAATAGAAGCGCAATTTGTAAAATCCATAAAAATTGAGGTAAACCATGAACGAAAAAGAAGTTGCCGAGCTTCGTCGGCGCTACCGTAAGGATAAGAGTAACATCAGCCGTGTTTGCGGTTGTTTTGTCAATGAAAAAAAGGAGATGATCGCTGAGTTCGATCACAGTCTCGGGCTTATGCCAGAGGAGGAGTCGGAGCAGATCCTCTCCGTGATGAAAAAGACCCTGTCGGGAACAGTGGGGAGGAATCTGTGGGAGGTGAATTTTTCCACCGAGCAGGTGATGGAGAGCGAGGAACACCGCCTTCTATCCGAGCTGAGAAGCACAGAACTGAAGGACAAGGATTCGGTACACAAGCTATATGAGACCATCATCGGTTCGTTGGAAATGGAAGGGAACTACGTGATCCTTCTTGCCCATGACCGCTACGACGTGTTTTCCTATTCCGCCGACGGGGAGAAGGGCGAGTCGGGACAGGTGTTTTCTTACATTGTTTGCTGTGTCTGCCCCGTCAAGTCGGGACGCCCCGCCCTGAGCTATTATCTGCCCGGGAATTGCTTCCGCTCCATTTGTGCCGATACCATGCTTTCCGCTCCCGAGATCGGATTCCTGTTTCCCGCCTTTGAGGATCACGGCGCCAATATTTATAAGGCGATGTATTATACCAAGAATCTAACCGACAGCCACGTGGAGATGGTGGATACCCTCTTTCACTCTCAGCTGCCTATGCCTGCCGCTGCCCAGAAGGAGACCTTTGACAGTATTCTGGAGCAGACCATGGAGGGGGATTGCAGTCTGAAGATCGTCCGCTCGGTTCATGCGCAGGTCTGCGCGATGCTGGGGTCGCGGAAGGAGGACGGAGAAGAGAAGGACGAGCCCCCCGTTCTGACCAAGGAGCTGGCGGGAGATATGCTCCGCTATTGCGGTGTGCCCGAGGAGCGGGTGACGGCGTTTGAGGAAAAATATGAGGAGGAGTTCGGTAAGGATGCCGAGATCCATCCCAAGAACGTGGTGAACTCCAAGCAAATGCAGCTCAAAACCCCCGAGGTGACCATTAAGGTCAGCGCAGGGTGCGGCGACGTGCTGGAGACCCGTGTCATCGACGGTGTTCGCTATATTCTCGTCCGTGCCGACAGCGACGTAGTCGTCAACGGCGTGAACATACATATATGAGGGCGTGAGGACGCGTTTTTTGGAACCTTTCTTTCGAGAAAGGTTCCAAACCTCCAAAGAACTTTCTGACAAGAAAAGTTTGGGGTGAACGAAAGTTCCCTTCTACAAAAACGATGGATGTTTACATGAAAAAATATTTTTTACCGAACTTTTTTACGATAACCTCTTACCTCGTCATTCCTCTTCCCACGGCAATCTGGCATCGCAAATAACACCCGTAATGTCGTCCTTGTTGCAAAGGGTAAACAGTTTTTGTAAGCCAATCTTGGAGGAATCGCAAAGGAAAAACTGCTTGGCGGTACGGGCAATCATTACACGGCGCAGAGCGGTTTCCTCCTCGGAAACGTCGCTGATGATACCGTCCGCGGTAATTCCCTGACTGGAGAAAAAGAGATAATCCGCGGAAATGGTTCGCAGATAATTCTCGGCAGAGGGACCCGTAAAGGCGTGGTTTCCCGCGCTATACGTCCCACCTGTACAGTATAGCTGAATATTGTTGCCCGTGTAATCCGAAAAGATTCGCAGATTGTTGGTAATGATCTTCAGATTGCGGCGGTGGGTGATGTATTTGAGGACGCGTCGAACGGTAGAGGAGGCATCCATGATTATGGTGTCGCCGTCCTGAATCATGGCGGCGGCTCGGCGGGCAATTTCCTCCTTGACAGCGGAGTGATCCGAGTCCCGCAGACGGACGGGGACAACTTCGTTCTCATAACGGGAAAGAAGCACGCCGCCGTAAACCCGCTTGACAAGCCCTTGCTGCTCCAGTACCTCAATGTCCCGTCGGATAGAGGCTTCGCTGGTAAAGAGCTGGGCGGCAAGCTCTCGGATGGAGGCGTTCTTTTTGTCTTCTAAAATACGCAAAATGGCTTCTTGACGTTCAAATTGTAGCATAAAGTCGAGGATCCTTTCCGGAAAAGTTTGAAAAAGTATGCAAAAACAATACCCATATTTTGCAAATGTTTCAAAAATCAAACCATCTCTTGACAAATGAAATCGGCGGGGATATAATAAGTTCAATCGGGCATTTGTCCGTTTTGGCAACTATATTGTAACATATCTTTCAAAGTTTTTCAAGGTTTTTCACGAATATTCACAAAATTATCTGAAAAATTGGTAGGAAAGAAGGAGAAAACAACCATGGCAGTGGTAACGATCATTGGTGCGGGCATGATGGGCTCCGCACTGGCATTCCCCGCAAGAGAGAACGGAAATGAGGTTCGTTTGGTAGGAACTCCTCTGGACCGTGAAATTATCGACGTCAGCCGCGGGACGGGACGTCATCCCAAGTTCAACAAGGATTTTCCCGCGGGACTGAAGTATTATCAGGTTGAGGAAATGGAAGAGGCCATCGCGGGCTCCGATATGATTATCGGCGGCGTATCCAGCTTCGGTGTGGATTGGTTCGGCGACGTGGTTCTGCCCAAAATCCCCGATGAGATTCCCGTGCTGAGTGTAACCAAGGGCCTTTGGGACACCCCCGAAGGCAAGCTTCTGACCTATCTTGACGTATGGCAGAAGAAGCTGGACGAGCTTGGAAAGAAGCTGGTTCTGAACGCGATCGGCGGACCTTGTACCAGCTACGAGCTGGTTGCTCACGACCAGACCGAGGTTGCTTTCTGTGGTAAGAATATCGAGATTCTCCGCAAGATGAAGGCACTCATGGCAACCGAGTACTACCACATTAGTCTCTCCACCGATGTAACGGGGATCGAGAGCGCGGTTGCTCTGAAGAACGGCTATGCGTTGGGTATCGCTCTGACCATCGGTTTGAACCAGAAGGCGTTCGGGATTGACAGCGAGCTGCACTTCAACTCTCAGGCAGCGATCTTCGGTCAGGCAGTCAAGGAAATGTCCCGTCTGCTTGATTATCAGGGAGCGGGCACGCTGGAGAACCTCTGCGTGGGCGCGGGTGACCTGTACGTAACCGTTTACGGCGGAAGAACCCGACTGGTTGGTATTCTGCTGGGGCGCGGTTTGAATGTCGATGAGGCAAAGGCAGAGCTCAACGGCGTAACCCTTGAGTCTCTGGTGGTTGCGGTTCGTGTTGCTCGTGCCGTAAAGGTATGCGCGGAGAAGGGAATTCTGAATCGAAAGGACTTCCCGCTTCTGATGCACGTAGACGAGATCCTCACCGAGAAGAAGGAAGTCAACATGCCTTGGGAAGCATTTACCTTCGAGGTTTGCTAAGCTTTATCATACAAAAAAGAGCTTCCGTTTCAGGAAGTTCTTGAAGGAGTTCGGAGGGAACGTTCTCAAAAGAACGTTCCCTCCGACGTGTTTTTCCATATCTTCGTGTCCTAGACGTCGATCTTCATATCTCCCGTTTTGACCCAACCGATCTTCCGAAGGATCTCGTTAAACAGGAACGACAAAACAGCGGGAAAAACGATACAAAGCAAGATCAATCCAATCCATTTCATGGTACTGTTTTCCGTGGCGGAGATAATGCCAATGGGTCCTACTAAGCCGCAAGTACCCATACCTGCGGAAACTCCGACGCACTTCAACCGAAACAGCATGGTGGAAAGCGGACCGCAAACGGCAGATGCCAGCGTAGGCGCGATCCAGATCTGGGGCTTACGGCAAATGTTGCCCATCTGAAGCATAGAGGTACCCAAGCCCTGCGCCACCAGACCACCAAAGCGATTCTCGCGGAAGCTGATGACGGCAAAGCCCACCATCTGACAGCAGCATCCCACGGCTGCCGCGCCGCCCGCAATTCCGGAAATGCCGATCATGGCACAGATTGCCGCGCTGGAAATGGGAAGAGTCAGGATCATACCCACCACAACGGCAATCACGATTCCCATCAGCAAGGGCTGCATTTCGGTTGCCGTATTAACGAAATATCCCAAATAATACATAACGTAAGCAATTCCGGGGCAAAGCAACGCCGATACGGCAAAGCCCGAAAGAAGGGTAACAATGGGGGTTACGAGAATGTCTACCTTGGTCTTTTTGGAAACCAACATTCCAATTTCCGCCGCCACAATCGCGGCAAAGAACGCCCCCGCGGGTCCCGCGGTATAGGCAATCGTGTCTCCCGTTGCCAAAGCGATGGTGGCACCCATAGAATATCCCATACTGCCAACCGCCGCGCAACTGAAGATCACCAAGGGGTGCGCCTTCAGGGCGTATGCGATGGCACAACCGATCGCCATGCCCGACGCACCGGCGGCGTAAGTATTGATCTGGGTCAGAAACTCCAGTTTCGTATAGGTTCCCAGGGTTTTGAAAATCGTACCGATTAAAAGCGAGGCAAACAAGCCAAGCGCCATCGCTCCCATTGCGTCAATGAAATACCGACGCAGATATTTTTTTAATGTCTCCATTTTTTCATCCTTTTGTTTATAATAATTATGAATTATAAAAAGACGGGTAACAACAAAACGGCTTCATATGCCACGGGGATCAACAAGGCAGGGAGAAAATTTCCCACGCGGATCTTCTTGGGGAACAGCAGATTCAAGCCGACCCCGAAGATTAGAACCGATCCCACCCCCGACAGGTTCATAATGAGCTGATCGGACATAAAGGGAGCGATCCAGACGGCAAACACCGTGATCAAGCCTTGGAACATTCCCACGGACAGAGCGGAAAAGCCCGCGCCGATTCCGTACACCGAAGCAAAGACCGCCACGATGACAAGGTCGAGGATTGCCTTGACAAAGAGTGTACGGGAGCTTCCCGTCAAGCCCTCCTCCAAGGGACCGCAAATTGCCATGGCTCCGACACAGACCACCAACGATGCGGTGACAAAGCCCTCCACGAAGCGGTTGTCTCCGTTGGCACGCACTGCGCTTTTTAACTTTTCACCAATGGAGTCCAGCCGTTTTTCAATATTGATCAGCTCTCCCAAAAGTCCGCCAATCACCAATGATAGGACGATCAGCATGGTAGAGCCTGCGTTCAGTCTCTTGCCATCAATTGTAAAAATCATCTCAAATGCGCCCGCCATTCCAATAAACATGGTTGCCAAGCCGCACGCCTGCATCATATTTTCTCGAAAGCGTTCCTTCAGTCCGTTTTTGAAAAGCATTCCGATCCCGCATCCGAGAAGGATCGCCAGCACGTTGACGATCGTACCCAAACCTCTCATTACGCTTGCACTTCTTTCTCTGCCTTTTGTAATTTTCAACTCATATTAAAGGGAGGCTTCATCTGTAAAACGCCAGAGTATTTCTTGATCCTTCTTGGCGGCATAGCCGATTCCCACACGAGTCGATCTGACGATTTTCGACACAAATTCGTCATCCTCCAACCACAGCCCGTTCTTGGGGGAAAGAACCGTTCGGTTCAAGCCTCTGTCAATGGAAAGAAACTTGGTCACTTTCCCCGGTCCCATGATACCCTCTACACCGCGGATCAAAACCGCTTCGGGATGCCCCTCGGGACCTGTTGTAATATTCAACAGATTATGAATCCCATAGCAAAGGTACACGTACGCCCGTCCGCCCTTGCCGTACATCACGTCGGTGCGGGGCGTTCTTCCTTTGTGGGCATGGCACGCGGAGTCCTCTTCGCCATAATAACATTCGGTTTCGGTGATCCGCACCCGCAGGACTTGTCCGTTTATTTTTCGACACAAAAGCTTTCCAACCAGCGCGGGTGCCAGCTCAACGGCACTTGCCGAAAAGTAATCCCGTTCCATGATCATACCGTTTCCTCATTGGGAACCTTCAAGGGAAGGTTCCCAAAATTTTCTTTTTTTATTTTCTTATTATAGCACATTCGATTCGTATTTGCAAGTGTTTTTTAAATTAAAAGTCTGGATAGCAAAGAAATCAGCAAGCACAGCAAGCATCCCAGCACCGTAGGCATCACAGCTGCCAGAATTGCCCAACGAAGCTTTCCCGATTCCTTTCGGATGGTCATCAGGGTAGTAGAGCAGGGAAAATGAAATACCACGAAAATCATCACGCAAAGCGCGGTGATTGCCGTCCATCCTTCCTCTGTGAGAATGAGCTTCAGCTCGGTCAGTCCGCCGTAATCCGTCAGGCTTCCCAGGGAGGTATACGTCATCAGCATCACGGGAATCAAAATTTCCCCCGCGGGAATGGCTAACAGAAAGGAGAGTAGGATCACCCCGTCCATTCCCAGCAAACGCCCCACGGGCTCCAAGAAGGAGGAAAGCCACCGAAGAAGCCCCACGTCGCCGATTTGGCTGTTGGCAAGAAGCCACAGAATTAAGCCGGCGGGAGCTGCCACCGCAACCGACCGCCCCAAAACGAAGAGCGTTCGATCAAACACGGATTGAAGAATGACCCGTCCGAACTGAGGGACACGGTAAGGAGGAAGCTCCAAGGTAAAGGAGGAGGGCTCTCCCCGAAGGAAGGTATGGGACAACAGCTTGGAGCAGGCGAGGGTTGCCGCCACCGCAAGGACGATCAAGCCCGAGAGGATCAGCGCGGACACCAACGATCCGCCGAAGCCCGAGGAGGTCACAAAAAACATGGAGATCATTGCAATCAAGGTGGGAAATCTGCCGTTGCACGGTACCAGGGAGTTGGTCAGCATGGCGATCAGCCGCTCCCGTTTGGAATCAATAATCCGACAGCCCACCACGCCTACCGCGTTACACCCAAATCCCATACACATGGTCAGAGCCTGCTTGCCGCAAGCGTGACAGCCACGAAAGCAACGGTCCAGGTTAAACGCAACCCGCGGCAGATACCCCAGATCCTCCAAAATGGTGAACAGGGGAAAGAAGATCGCCATGGGCGGCAACATCACCGACACAACCCAAGCAACGGTTCGGTAAACCCCGCTGATGAGCGCGCCGCTGAGCCACCACGGTGCCCCAAGAGACGTCATTCCCACCAAAAGCCGATCCTCCAACCAGAACAGTCCCTTTGCCAACAGCGCGGAGGGAAGATTTGCCCCCTCCATGGTGATCCAGAAAATCAGCGCCAATAACAAAAACATGATTGGAAAGCCCAAGAGCTTTCCCGTTAAAACTCGATCCACGGCACGGTCCCGAGCGTCACCCCTCTGTCCTTCCGTCGTTACCTCGTCGGCGATGGTCTGCGCCAGCTCTGCCAGCTCACAGGGACTGCCGTCGGGGCGCAACGGATGCTCCGACACAGCCGCCGTCTCAAAGAGTCGTACCGCTTCCTCTATCCCTTTTCCGCTCCGTGCCGAAAGTCCCACGACGGGAACCCCAAGGCGTTGCTCCAAGCGGGTAAGATCAATCTCCTTCCTCTTCTTTTTCGCTTCATCCATTAAGTTGACACAGACCATTACCCGATCGGTTTCGGCAAGGATCTGCAACACCAGAATCAAATTTCGCCCCAGACACGTGGCGTCGCAAATCACCGCCACCAGATCGGGAACGTCCGAGCAGATCACGTCCCTCGCCACCCGTTCCTCCTCGGAATGAGCGAACAGTGAATAAGTACCGGGGAGATCCACGATGGTCAATGGCTTCTTTCCCCTAAGGCAAACGCCCTCCGCCGAGCCTACGGTCTTTCCCGTCCAGTTTCCCGTGTGCTGGCGCATTCCCGTCAGACGATTGAACAGTGTGCTTTTACCCACGTTCGGGTTTCCCGCCAGCGCAATGATTTTCCTCTCTTGCGGCTCTGCTCCCGCCGCTTTTTTTCGCCTGATCAGTCCCATGAGCGTTTCATCCTTTCCGTTGAGGATAGGCTCTCCGCCTCAACGGGATTGCCCGTGACGGTTGCCGCATCCTGATCCCGCAATGCAATTACTGCCCCTCGGATCCAATATGCCCGTGGGTCCCCCAAGGGACTTTTCATCAAGCAGGTCACCCGCGCGCCCTCGGTCAATCCCAAATCCTCCAGTCGCCGTCTCATGGCATCCTCACCCGTCAAGGAACGCACCACCATACTCTCGCCAAGCTTCAAATCACGTAATGTATATCCATCGGTCATCATCTTTCATCGCCTTTCCGAAACTCAACAAAAATACTTTTGTTGCTTACTGTCAATATATGACGGCGACGCGAGGAGGGTGCATCGGAAGCGGACGCGGGGAGGGGAAAATAAAAAAGCGCGGACTCCAATGGAGCCCGCGCGAAGGGATTTACAAAATCAAATGACAAGGACACAGTAAGATGCCGCCGTGCCGTCGTTGTTCCAGAAAAGAACCGTTCCGTGCTCGTCGGATGCGCAGAGCCGAACAGGCGCATAGTCGATGGTTGCCAACAGCTTGCCGTCCGCATTGTAGTACCGGTAGGTATTGGTGTCGGGATCGTAAATCTCGTAATATTCTCCGTCGAGGAAGGTCAACGTGGTCTTGGTGGTTTCGGTATGGGTATAGATGGTCTTATTTTCGCCGTCCAAGAAGGCAATGATCTCATAACCCGTATTCGTGTTCTTTTTGACGTATACGGTGTTTCCCATAATCGACGTGACGGTTGCGTCGTTCTCGCTCAGATCGTAAACCACTTCCATTTGCAGGTTGTAGATCGTCCGCGCGCCGACCAGATAGTCACCCACTGGCCGCAGCACATTCGAATTGTAGAAGCTCTCAAGCAGCTTGCCTTTTCCGTTCATCAGCGCACTGCCGTAAAGCGTCTGAACCAGATACACGTCGTCGCCAATCTTCGATGGAAGGTTTGTGCCCTGATCATCGATCATCTTCAGGGACTTCTGCGCCTTACCCTTGTTGTTCATCAGCACGATATCCTGAGCGGAAGCAGCGGTATCCAGCTTTTTGTCTTTAATATACGCGATCACCGCAATGTTCTCAAAGTCGTCGCGATACGCGTTGTTCTCCTCATTGCCGTCATACAAGTCGTAATTGGGAGTCAGATCCATTACAATGTAATCCAGATCGACTTCCTTTACGTCTCCATCCTCCGCGGAAAGGATCAAGGATACCAGATCCACCTTTTCCGTGAAGCCAACGTAGTTGGTCTCGTAATAATCGTATTTTGTGGCGTCTCCGTCCATCAGATAGGTATACTGAACCAACACGTTACCGTCATTCATGGGAGACACCATGAAATTTGTGGCATAGGAGGGGGCGTTCCACGTACAAACCGTCTCAAAGGAGCGGCTGTAAACGATCAATCCGCTATTCGTCAGCACGTAGTAATACTTGTCATTCCATTGATCACAAGAGGTAAGACGGACATATTCGGGAACCTTCACGCCATCTACCAGCGCGCCGTTGTCAGCAACGGTGTACGCCGTGTAGTTATAGATCACCTTGTCCGCGAACACCGCGGGGGGCGTATCGCAAGACTTGGAGGTTGCCACCTGCACTCCCGTAGTATCGTACAGATGGTAGGTGGTTTCCACCTTCGTCTGGTCGGCGGAGGTAACGGTTTTCGTTACCAGAAGGGCAGGAACATCTTTGGGGGTCGCAAAGGTACATACCATGTTGTTTTCAGCAATGGTAGCCACTACCTTGGCACTTCGCATGCTGAAGATTTTATAGGAAATATTCTGCTCAGTAACGGTAGAGAAGATCGCAAACTCATCATTGCTTTGAATCAGGGCGTAGCCTTGCAGCTCGGTGACGGTTTGCATTTGGGAAAATACATCAGCCGACGGATCGTAGTCCTCGTTCAGATACTTGCCAACGGAAGAAACGGTGGAAAGAGCTCCTCCGCAGGACGTTAACAGCATTGCGGTCAGCAGGAGCGCGGACAGCAAGCAAAGAAGCTTGGAAAATTTCATGAAATACCTCCCTATTGAAAAAATAATTCAGAGTCTATGCTCTGTCTTTATTGTACCACATCCCGAAAAAAAAGTCAATCTGTTTTTCCAAAGTCAGGAGGATAAGAAAAAAGAGGCTGTCTCGGACAACCTCTTTTAATTCCATCAGGATTCCAGCTGCTTGCCGAGGAAACCCGCCGCTGTCATGACCAGCTTGGATTCCATTTCTCCGCTCACGCTTTCCTTCATTCGCTCTCCGCCGTCCTCCGCAAGGGACGCGACGCAACCAACCACGTCGCCCTCACTGATGATGGGCATGGCACAGCTCACGTAATGTCCACCGCCGTCCGCAATGGGAGAATATTTATCTCCGCCCTCCCGATACACATACATTCCGCGGGACTCAATGATCTCCTCCAGCTCGTCGGAAAGGGACTTGTCGCTATATTCCTTTTTGGATACCCCCGCGCAGGCAATGACCGCGTCACGGTCGCTGATGATGACCGCCATATTGCAGGTCTTATACAGTGTGTCGGCGTACTGTGCGGCAAAGGAGGACAACTCTCCGATGGGAGAATATTTTTTAAAAATAACCTCCCCCTCCCGATCGGTATATATCTCCAGCGGGTCGCCCTCGCGGATTCTCATGGTTCTGCGGATCTCTTTGGGGATCACCACCCGTCCGAGGTCATCTATTCTTCTGACAATTCCTGTTGCTTTCATATCTTATCTCCTTGATAAACATTTTCTGCTTTACGGATATTATTTGTAAGCACGGTGAAAAATATCCAGAACAATTGAAAAAATCGTAAAGTCTT
The DNA here is from genome assembly GCA_017463065.1 of Clostridia bacterium. Taxonomy (GTDB): domain Bacteria; phylum Bacillota; class Clostridia; order Oscillospirales; family CAG-272; genus HGM12713. The sequence goes on along the minus strand of JAFTPX010000012.1, from coordinate 4,497 downwards.
GCCGCTACGGGACGCGTCAAGGGTCATTCGGAGAATTTTTTGTAAAAATGCCGAATTTTTAGAGAAAAAGTGTACAACGCAAAGAAAAATGTGGTATAATATATTATATTGTAAAGTTATATTGTAAAGCAAAAGAGGTGAGATGGGTGGGAAAACGCAGAGAACGGGTGAAGCAAGCGTTTCACGACAAAGAGCATAAGGACCGTGGACATTACTCCAAACGGGTGGCGGGCGTGGTGCTGTCCTTGATCTCGGTGGCTGCAGTGGCGCTGACGGTCATCGGCGTGCTTTTTCTCAAACGGGAATTCAATGAAACGAATACCGACGTGCTTCGGGCGTGGGCGGACGAGCATCCGCTTCTCGGGGCATTGCTGATCCTCGTCATATGCGCGCTGCAGGTCGTCGTGGCGTTTGTTCCGGGCGAAATGGTGGAAATTGCCTGCGGCTATATTTTCGGGGCAGTCTTTGGAACGATCCTCTGCCTTGCGGGAATTCTGCTCGGTAGCGTTTGCGCGATGTTACTTGCCAGACGGTTCGGAAGAAAGCTGGTGGAGTCCTTTTATCCCCGTGAGAAGCTGGAATCCTTACCGATCCTGAACGATCCCTCCAAGCGGAATCTTGCCACCGCGATTCTGTTTTTGATTCCGGGAACTCCCAAGGATTTGATGACCTATATCATCGGTATGACCGATATGAGTATTCCGCTGTATCTGCTTTTGACGGGACTTTGTCGCCTGCCCTCGGTGCTGATCTCTACCGTAGGAGGGGATGCCCTCGGCAATAACCGCTGGGTTCAGACGATCGTATTTTTCGCCCTTTCCGCCGTGTTCAGCTTGATTGGCTATTTTGTGTATCAGATCGTTCAAAAAAGAATGTTCGCCCAAAAGCAACATCAAAACGAAAGCGAAACGGACAAGCTTTCTTAGAAAATAGGGATGATCCTGACGATTAGAGGTTTTGCACAGAACCAAAAATAATATTTTGTGCAATTTTACAAAAGCTCAATGATTTATTCATATATTATTCAAAAAAAAATTGTAAAATAATACCGACAGAGAGAATCAGCTCCCAAACGTTCTGGGTAGATGAACGACAATGATTGTTTTTTTAATGTTTTTGAAAGGAATGGTAATTCACAATGAGCGAAAAGAATGAAGGCGTAAGAAAATATGTATACCGTGTAGAAATTGATACGATGGCAGATGCCAAGGAGTTGGTTGCCATTTCCACCAAGCTGAAGGGTCAGATTACCCTGCAGAGCGGCAATAAGTTTGCGGTCAACGCAAAGAGCCTGTTGGGCGTAATTTTGGCGAAGAAGCTGAACTGGGACGACCTGAGAATCGTGATGGATAACGATTACTATCACGAATACGATAAGTTTATTAAGAGCTGATCCGTTTTATAAATTTTTCTGATTTCTCTGCAAACGAAAAAAATACGTCGGACACCCTGCAGGGGGTGTTCGATTTTTGTATCCCGCCTCCCGTCATAGCGGCGGGGTTCAATAAAGGATCTGCGGATGAACAGGTTGCAAACGAAAAGTAAGGGCGGGATGTTCTTTTGTGTGAAAGGCTCCCTTGTGTAAAGGGAGCTGTCGAGCGAAGGCGAGACTGAGGGATTGTTTTTAGAGATTTTATCCTTTTACAACCCCTTCGGCATTTTCTTGCGAAAATGCCACCTTCCCTTACACAGTGGAGGCTTATGGTGAAACCCGTTTACGGGTAGCAAGAAACTATTGCGTGGCTGGCATGCCAATACACGGCGCACAAGTGCGCCGCCACAAGAATTAGGGCTATGCCCGAAACTATTTTTATTGAGCTTTGCTTTCTCGTCTTTGTTGAATGAAAATTTGGCATAGGGTTTTCGTACTGCGCAGAACCGACGGCAGACGGCGTGGCTCACGAAAGGAACGCCAGAGCCATTCCAAGCCCATATTCTGCCAAACTTGCGGCGCTCGCCGCAGATTGCCCGACCATATGTCAAAAGAGCCGCCAAGTCCCATGGAAAGCCGCAGAGAAGGGAGGGATTCCGCGTTTTCGCCGATCCACCTCTCCTGCTCGGGAAAGCCAAAGCAAACGAAAAGAATATCGGGCTCTGCCTGTCGAATACGGGAAAGGATCTGTCGGTTGTCCGCACTGTCCTTGTATTTGTTGAAATACCCGTGATGGGTGCCGCAGATCCGTAGGGCGGGGAACTGTCGGCACAGCCGCTCTCGGGCTTGCTCCGCTACCCCCGGCTTGGCGCCCAGGAGAAACACCGAAAGCCCGTGTGGGGCGGCGTAGGAAAGAATCCATTCCGCCGTGTCGATTCCCGTCATGCGTGTCTGTAACGGCGTGCCGCCCAAGCGAGCCGTCAGCGTGATTCCCACACCGTCGGGAAGCAGCAGATCGGCAGAGCGAAGCAGCTCGGACAGATGGGGCTCCTTTTGCGCCCGCGCGAGAAACTGGGGATTGGGAGTGAAAATTTTTGCGTTGTCACGGTTCGCCAATAGGGAAGCGATCCGCTGTTTTGCTTCGGACTCGGATAAATTTTCAAAGGGGATCCCGAGTAGGGTGACCGTTTTTGGGGTTGCTTTCATACGCGCCTCCTTTTTTCAGTAGGATTACGGTAGTATTTTTTCCCGTTTCGCAAAATTTATCTCGCGCCTTGAAAAGAAATTGTTGTTTTGTTGCGGAAACTTTCATTTTTCAACAAAATTATCATGACTCCTGTCTTGACATTTTTCGAAAAATGTTTTATAATTATATAATGTATTATGATGACATCAGAACCCGAAAGGATTGAATTATGGCAAACGATAAGAAAATGGTAGAGCAGATCACGTCCATGGAGACGGATTTTGCTCAATGGTATACTGACGTTGTAAAAAAGGCAGAGCTGGTGGATTATTCGGGCGTAAAGGGGTGCATGATCATTCGTCCCTACGGCTATGCGATCTGGGAGAACATTCAGCACGATCTGGACGCTCGCTTTAAGAGACTGGGACACGAGAACGTGTATATGCCGATGTTTATTCCCGAGAGCCTGCTCCAGAAGGAAAAGGATCACGTGGCGGGCTTCGCTCCCGAATGCGCTATCGTGACCATTGGGGGTCAGAACAAGCTGTCCGAACGACTGATTGTCCGTCCCACCTCCGAGACCCTGTTCTGCGAACACTATAAGAATATTATCCATTCCTACCGCGATTTGCCCAAGCTCTATAACCAATGGTGCAACGTGGTCAGATGGGAAAAAACCACCCGTCCCTTCCTCCGTACCTCGGAGTTTTTGTGGCAGGAGGGTCATACCATGCACGAAAACGAGGAGCAAGCAAGAGAGGAAACCTTGCGGATGCTCAAGTGCTACGAGGACTTCTACCGTGAGACTCTGGCGATCCCCGCTGTGACGGGTCGCAAGACCGAGAAGGAGAAGTTCGCGGGGGCGAGGGAGACCTACACCATCGAGCCGATGATGCACAACGGCGTGGCATTGCAGGGCGGCACCTCTCACTACTTCGGAGACGGCTTCGCCAGAGCCTTTGATATTACCTATACCGACCGTGAAAATAAGGTTTGCTATCCCCACCAGACCTCTTGGGGCGTGTCTACCCGTATGATCGGCGCCATCATTATGACTCACGGCGACGACAACGGTCTGATCCTGCCTCCCAAGATTGCGCCCATTCAGGTCGCCATCATTCCCGTGGCACAACACAAGGAGGGCGTTCTGGAGAAGGCAAACGAGCTGAAGGCGTTGCTGTCCGAGCAGTTCCGCGTGAAGCTGGATGATAGCGACAACTCCACGGGTTGGAAGTTTAGCCAGTATGAGATGAAGGGTGTTCCGCTCCGTCTGGAGATCGGTCCCCGTGACATTGAGAACAACTCCTGCGTGCTGGTCAGCCGCGTGAGCAGAGAAAAGACCTTCGTTTCCTTGGATAACATCGTGGAAGAGGTGGACAAGGCGTTGCGGGCGGTTCACGATGAGCTGTACGCGAGAGCGGAGAAGAACCTTGAGGAAAAGATGAGCGTGGCGCATACCCATGAGGAATTTTTGGATATCGCCGAGAATCACCCCGGCTTCATTCAGGCAATGTGGTGCGGCGACAGCGCATGCGAGGATCAGCTCAAGGACGAGACGGGCGGCGTAAAGTCCCGTTGCATCCCCTTTGTCGAGGAGCATATTTCCGATACCTGCGTTTGCTGTGGCAAGCCCGCTAAGCATATGGTTGTGTTCGGAAGACAGTATTAATCAAAGGGGAACCACATTGGGGTTCCCCTTTGATTCCATTGTATATAAGACCACTGGCTGTGCCGATGTGGATAAAAAAGCATTAGCTATGCTCGGTTAATCTATCCGAGCGAAGCGAGGAATCAAGTTGTTTTCGAACGTAGGTCGGGACTTAAAAAGAGGCTCCCTCCGATAGGGAGTGTCGAGCGTATGCGAGACGGAAGGAGCCCGCGCGACTCTAAAATTTGCACAAGCCGCATTGTTGCGTAGGCTCCTTTCGTCATTTTCTTG
>JAFTPX010000011.1 GCA_017463065.1 Clostridia bacterium | reverse complement strand
CGCAAAGCGACTGAGGGATTGTTTTTCGGTAAAAAAATTGCTTTTTTTACAATCCCTCCGTCATTTTCTTGCGAAAATGCCACCTCCCTTTACACAAGGGAGGCTTTGAATTTGTCCGTCTTGTTTCTTTTGCTGACAGTGGTTTCAAAAGTTTACTTTGTCAGCAGTCTGAGCCAACGCGAAGGTTTGCGTTGGCTCTTTTTTTGTGCAACGAAAAGTGCGTTCCCGAAGGAACGCACCGAAAAAGCGCTTCCCTCGAATGTTGCCACACAAACTTCTCAGTAATGGTATGAGAAAAGAGAGAAAACACTTTTTGCCAAAGTATTTTCCCATTGTCGGATAAAAATATGCGTTTTATGTGGCGAATTTATTGTACCACTTTTTTGCCCATTTGTCAATATAAATGGAACAGATCGTTGATTGGTAGCCGTTTATTTTGCGGTGGCGAGCACACGATAAAATTTTAAGCAAACGGCAGGAACCGGCGCGCAATGTTCCAAACGGGAACTTGCCGGCGAAGCCATGCCGACTGTCTTAAAAAATTTCCAAATATATAATTATAATGTTAAAAAGCACTTGAAAAAAGCGCAGATCTATGCTATAATAATATTGTATTGCGTCAATTGGATTCTATCCTTTTCGGAGGTTTTTCATGGAACAGATCTATACCATTCCCGTCAACGAGGCCTTTGAGGCATCTGCCGCTAATCCTGCTTGCGGTTGCCCCTTCTGTTCTCTCCACGGCAAGCTGGAGGACGATGAGCTGGAACTGATTCTCGGCGCTTCCATGATGGAGCCCGACGTGAGAATCCAGACCAACAAGGAAGGCTTTTGCCGAACCCATTACGACATGATGTTCGTGCGAAAGAACCGTTTGGGTATGGCACTGACGCTGGAAAGCCATCTGGCGGAGCTGACTAAGGATCTGTCCGAGGGGGGGCTGACCGCACTGATGAGCGCACCCGGTCAGAAGCCGATCAAGCGGATCGGCGTGTTGGAGCAAAGCTGTTACGTCTGCCGTCGGATTGAGTTCAATTTCGGTCATATGGTAGAAACCGCGGTGCTTCTGTGGAAATCCGACGAGGAATTCCGCAAAAAGCTGGCGGCGCAACCGTATTTTTGTCTGCCCCACTACCGTCGCTTCTTGCTCTGCGCCTCTGAGGATCTTCCCAAGAAGAAATTCGGGGAGCTGGAAAAGCTTTGCGCTTCCATAGAAAACGCTTATATTCAGAAGCTGAACGAGGACGTGAGCTGGTTCTGTAAAAAGTTTGATTACCGCTACGACAAGGAGCCGTGGTACGATTCCAAGGACGCGGTGGAGCGAGCCATTCGCTTTTTGAGAAGTGACCTACACGTGTCTCCCGAGGCAAAAAAATAATTCCGCGGCGGATTGCGGTACAAGGATACGATATGATTGATTTACTGGATTTACAAAAGCATTTTATTCTCACTCACTTGAAGGAGGGAGACGTTGCCGTCGACTTTACCATGGGGAACGGTCACGACACCGAGTTTCTTTCCAAGACGGTGGGAGAGCGAGGTCACGTGTTTGCCTTTGACGTACAGGAGCAAGCCCTTACCTCTACCTCCGAGCATCTGCGGAAGGTGGGATGTCCCGACAACTACACCTTGATTTTGGATTCCCATCACAACGTCAAGAAGTACGTGGACGTGCCCATCAAGGCGGGAATGTTCAATCTGGGCTATCTCCCCGGCAGCGACAAGACCGTCACCACCATGCGAAAGACCACTCTTCCTGCCATTGAGGCAGCCATCGACCTGATGGATCGGGACGCCATCATTCTGGTTGCGGTATACCCCGGTCACGCCGAGGGAAACGCGGAGGGCAAGATGGTCTGTGAGTATCTTTCCTCCCTTTCCCGTTACAAGGTCTGCGCCACGAGGGTCAATATTCTGAACTCTCCCACCTCGCCGTTTTTCATTCTCATTGAAAACAAGCCATAATCACGAAAGGGTTTGATTCCAAATGAAAAAAAAGAAAAAGCCTGCCGAATTTGAAACGCTTCGGCAAGAAAACGAGCCACGGGAGGAATCCCTTTCCTTTGAGGAAATGACCCTGCTTCGCTCGGGAGAGGATCGCAGCAAGCTGTCTCCTCACGACACCTCCGATCGTGCCCACGCAGTGCGTTTCGTTCGAAAAAATAAGCTGGTTACCGCCGCCGCCATCGTGATTGCCATCGCCCTTTTAGCGGGGTTGATCGGCGGTATCCTCTTCTTTGTTTCTTGGCTGGACAGCCGTCCCAGCACCGCGGATTTCACGGTGATTCTGGGGGAAGAAAAACCGTACACGATCCCCTACGGGGATGCGGTTCGAGGAGGAATCTTATACGTTGACATGCGGCGGATCGCCGCTTACGCGGGTATGACGGTTGGCGGATCAGACACGCGCATGTCCTTTGCCGCTCAGGGCAACACCTATCTGCGATTTGAGAACGACAGTGAGTACGCGATCATCAACGGCGACCGAGTGGTGCTCACCGCCGAGCCCTTGGACGGGGGTAATGCCGTCCCTGCCAAGGCGATCATCAATGCCTCCGAATGTCTCGTTCCCTACTCCTTTTTCAAAAAGACGGTGTCGGTCGGTCTGCTCTTTCGGTTGGATCGGGATACCAATACCCTACAGATCAAGCGAGCGACCTACGCCTTGGACGGGGACGAGGACAATATGGTTGCGGCAGATATTCTGTTCCATTCCGCCAATTTCGATATTGTCCCCGAGGTAACCGAACCGCCCAAATACGAATACGTTTATACTATTGATATGACACCTTATCTTGATAGCATTACCACCGAAAATCTGTTGCTTGCCAACAAGCAAAATCCGTTATCCGAAGCCTACGTGCCTGCCGATCTCACAGAGCTTACCTGTGCTACCGCGTCGGGGCGGGAGCTATATCTATGCCGTGACGCGGCAACCGCACTTCATGGATTGATGGAGGCGATGATCGCGGATGGGATTACCGATGCGTACATCACCAGTGCCTACCGCTCTTATGATCGGCAGTACGAGCTGTTCTTTACCACCTACTATAATAAGGAAAAGGCGGCTCATCCCGAATGGACCGACGAGCAGATCTATGCCCAGGTCTTGACCTATTCCGCTTATCCCGGCACCAGCGAGCACCAGACGGGTCTGTGCGTAGACTTTATGACCTCCACGATGCACGATTTGGACAACAGCTTCGCTTCCACGGATGCCGCGGCATGGCTTCGGGAAAACGCCTACAAGTTTGGCTTTATTCTGCGGTATCCCGAGGACAAGGTAGCGATCACGCAATATAGCTACGAATCCTGGCACTACCGTTTTGTGGGCAGAGACGCCGCCTCCGACATTCATTTTTCTCAGGTCTGTCTGGAGGAATATCTAAGCGCGTCTGCCTCATAAGTTATTTTTTGAAAAAACCAATTGGTTTTTATACGATTTTCAAGAAAGGAGACTGCATGCTTACGATCAAAACCGAACAGCTTTACGATCTCTCGCATACGCTGTCAGGAGAGCTTCTCGCTGCCTGTGAGTACCCATGGCAAGCTCTTCCGAGGATTAAAGAATTCGTCCGTCAGCTGGGAAAGACCCTATCACCCGAGGAATACGATTCTCCCGCCGAGGACGTCTGGATCGCCAGGGATGCGACGGTTGCACCCAGCGCCACCATTTGCGGTCCGACCATCATTGGCAAGGGAACGGAAATTCGCACGGGAGCCTTTATCCGCGGAGCGGTTCTTGTAGGTGAGGGGTGCGTGGTAGGAAACTCCTGCGAGCTGAAAAACACCATTCTCTTCGACGGTGTTCAGGTTCCTCACTTCAATTACGTGGGAGATTCGATCCTCGGATACCGTTCCCATACGGGTGCGGGAGCCGTGACCTCCAATGTGAAAAGCGACAAGTCCCTTGTGACGATCCGCACGGAGGACGGCGTAATCGAAACGGGCTTAAAAAAATGCGGCGCGTTTCTCGGCGACTTCGTTGAGGTTGGATGTAACAGCGTACTGAATCCCGGAACGGTGATCGGCCGGAATTCCAACGTCTATCCTCTATCCTCCGTACGGGGAGCCATCCCACCCAACTGCATTTTCAAAAGCCAGAGCAACATTATCATCAAAACGAAAAAAATTTAAAGAAAGGAATCAAGCTTTATGGGAAGACTTTTTGGAACAGACGGTGTCCGCGGTATCGCCAACACCGAGCTGACCTGTGAGCGTGCCATGGAGATCGGTCGTGCCGCCGCTACGGTTCTCGCCGACGGTTGCCGCCGCAGACCAACCTTTGTCATTGGCTGTGATACTCGTGCTTCCTCGGATATGCTGGGCTCCGCTCTGATTGCGGGACTCTGCTCTGTGGGTGCTGACGTGATCCAGCTGGGTGTGGTTCCCACCCCTGCCGTGGCGTATCTGGTGGGACTTTATAAGGCAGATGCGGGTGTCATGATCTCGGCATCTCACAATCCCGCCGAATTTAACGGAATCAAAATTTTCAGTGGAAACGGGCTGAAGCTCCCCGACATGCTGGAGGAGCGGATCGAGGAGATCGTTCTCGACAAGATCCGTTCGATGGCTACCCCCATTGGCGGAGAGGTGGGAAAGCTGACCTATGCAAAGGACGCCGCCGCTGACTACGTTCGCCACGTCAAGAGCACTGCCCACTGTTGTCTGGAGGGCTTGAAGATCGCCATTGACTGCGCAAACGGATCGGCATCCGTCACCGCTCCCACTCTATTTCGTGAGCTGGGTGCTGACGTGCACGTGCTTCACAGCGCACCCGACGGCGTGAACATCAACCGTGACTGCGGCTCCACTCACATGGAATCCCTTTCCGAGTACGTTGTCAAGAACGGCTTGGATTGCGGCGTTGCCTTTGACGGCGACGCGGACCGTTGTCTGTGTGTGGACGAGAAGGGCAATCTGATCGACGGAGATAGGATCATGGCGATTTGCGCCTTGGATCTGAACAACCGCGGCAAGCTCAACCGCTCCACCGTTGTGGGAACAATCATGACCAACTTCGGATTTGGAAAATTCTGCGAGGCAAACGGACTCCATTTTGTAGCCACCAAGGTTGGTGACCGCTACGTCCTGGAGGAAATGCTTTTGGAAAATTACTCCTTCGGCGGCGAGCAATCGGGACACATTATTTTCCGTGATTTCGCTACGACGGGAGATGGACAGCTGACTGCCGTACAGCTTCTCATTATGATGAAGACCCAAGGGAAGTCTCTTGCCGAGCTGGCATCTGTCATGACCCGCTATCCCCAGACCATGGTCAATCTGAAAATCTCCCCCGAGGGCAAGATCGCCTTCTACAACGATCCCGAGGTCAACCGTGTCATACAGGAAACCACAGAGGAGTTGGGCAAGAACGGAAGAATCGTGGTTCGTCCTTCGGGCACCGAGCCTCTCATCCGCATCATGGTTGAGGGCATGGATGAGGAACAGATCACCGAGGTGGCAGGTCGCGTGGCAAGCGTGATCACCGAACGGTTGGGCAATCGTTAAGGATCCTTGATACCCAACCGTTCCCCCAAAAAAAGGTATTCGTAAGCGCCAGACCGTGGTGGAGAGGAGCATTCCTTCCCGCTTCCACGGTTAACGAGGTATGGAGTGATCGAAGGGTTCGGCGGATGCTCCATCGGCAGAGCGGACTGTCGCAGACCGTTTTCAAATATGCGGGCAACCGCAAAACAAAGGACGGTCAAAGCACAACCGTTGCGTTGTATATTCCTATACAGCAACGTTTTTTCATTGCGCAAGTATGTGTGGAATTATCGGTTACACGGGGAATCGCAAAAGCGTTCCCATTCTTCTGGAGGGTTTGAAAACCCTCGAATACCGCGGATACGACTCTGCGGGAATCTCGGTCACAGATGACCAATCCGTAACGACGGTCAAGGCAAAGGGCAGACTGTCGGTACTGGAAAACAAGCTGAATGCCTCTGAGGAGCTGACCGCAACCTGCGGCATTGGACACACGCGCTGGGCGACCCATGGCGAGCCCTCCGACATCAACTCTCACCCTCATTCCGCCGAGCATTTGACGCTGGTACATAACGGTATCATTGAGAACTACGCAGAGATCGGCGAGATGCTTCGCGGTGTTGGCTACACCTTTGTTTCGGAGACCGACACGGAGAGAGCCGCAAAGCTTTTGGATATGTTTTACGCCAAGTCCCACGATCCGCTGGAGGCGATCTTCAGCGCCTGCAGGGTCATCCGCGGCTCTTACGCCTTTGGTATTATGTTCAACGACCGTCCCGAAGTGATCTATTCCATTCGAAAGGACAGTCCCCTGATCGTTGCTCACGAATCGGGGAACGGCAGCTTTATCGCTTCTGACATCCCTGCCATTCTGAAATACACTCGCAGCTACTACCGTTTGGAGGAAGGCGTTGTGGCACAGATCTCCAAGGACGGTGTGGTCTTCTACAACAGCGAAATGGAGCCCGTATCTCAGACCTTGGAAGAGGTAGACTGGGACGTAGAGCAAGCGCAAAAGGGCGGTTATCCTCACTTTATGCTCAAGGAGATCCATGAAGAGCCCGAAGCGCTTCGCAAAACGCTGGAGCCCAGAATCAAGGACGGTCTGCCTCATTTTGGGATTGAGCAGCTGGACGGCGAGTTCCTCGCTCACTTTACCGGCATTCACATCGTTGCCTGCGGCACGGCATATCACGCGGGACTGATCGGCAAGGCAATTATTGAAAAGCTTGCCCGTGTTCCCGTCAACGTAGAGATCGCCAGCGAGTTCCGTTATCGCGATCCTATTCTGCGCCCCAACGATCTGGTTATTTTGCTTTCCCAGTCGGGAGAGACGGCTGACACCCTTGCGGCGCTTCGTCACGCCAAGGCGCAGGGGATCTACACCCTTGCCATTGTCAACGTAATCGGTTCCTCGGTCGCCAGAGAAGCGGACAGTGTTCTTTATACCTGGGCTGGTCCCGAAATCGCGGTAGCCAGCACCAAGGCTTACAGTGTGCAGTGCTCTCTGCTCTATCTTCTGGCTTTGCGCATGACGCTTGCCAACCGAACTCTGGAAGAGGAAACGGTCAGACGGATCTGCGACTCCATGTTGACAAAAATTCCTTCCGTGATTGCGGAAACCCTGAAGCTGAACGATCAGATTTACGGCTACGCAAAGCAGATCGTCAATGCGGAGCACGTATTTTATATCGGTCGTGACATGGACTGGGCACTTTGTACGGAGGGATCGCTGAAGCTAAAGGAAATCTCCTATATTCACAGTGAGGCTTACGCCGCCGGCGAGCTGAAGCATGGAACGATCTCCCTGATTACCGACGGTATTCCCGTAATTGCCCTGACCACGGTTTCCAAGGTTTGCGAAAAGACGGTCAGCGGCATTCGCGAGGTGAAATCCAGAGGCGCTTTGGTGATTGCCTTTGCGGCTCGCGAGCTTGCCGAAAAATATGAGATTCCTCACGACGAGCTATTGATTATTCCCGAAATTGACGAGCTTTTGATGCCCTTCCCCGCGGTTACGGTTCTCCAGTTACTGGCATACCACGTCTCCGCTCTGAAGGGGCTGGACGTAGACAAACCCCGCAATCTGGCAAAATCGGTAACGGTTGAATAAGCATACCGCAAGCTCTCACGGATCATGTGATCCGTGAGAGCTTCTTTTTTGTTTGAATAAAAATATCCCTTGCCCGAAGGCAAGGGATATTTTTGTTTCCGTTTTTGAAACGGATTAGTCTGCGGTAAGTCCCGAACGCTCGATACCTTGAACCAGGAAGTTCTGACAGAACAGATACATCACAATCAGCGGTGCGATGATCATCAGACCGCAGGTATTTCGAACTGCCGAGTTATACAGGTTCTGCCCTGCATAATCCGCGCCTTGAGACAAGGACTTCGGAACACCGATGATATCGGGCATCAATATCGTCTCCTTACTGGTGGTAAAGAACAGAGTCGTATAGAAGTCATCGGTCCACTGCCACGAGAAGGCGAACAGGAACACGGTGATCATCATGGGAACAGACAGCGGCAGAATGATGGTGAAAAACGTACGCATAACGCCCGAACCATCAATGTATGCCGATTCCTCCAGTTCATCCGGCACGCCCTTGAAGAACTGACGGAGCATGAAAATATACAGTCCGTTCTTAAAGGCAAGACCGCAGATGGAGAGGATAATCAGAGGCCAGTAGGAGTTGGTCAGGGTAATACCGTAACCGTCCGCAAACAGCTTCCAACTATCGGGAATGATATCGAAGGCAGCAAGTGCTTCGTTGGTGTACTGAAATCCTAAGATATTAATACCTCCGCCGTTCAGCAACTGAACGATACCAAGGATATCAAAGTTCAGAAACTTCATAAACAGGGACAGCTGCAACGTCTGGTGCGGTACCACCAGCGAGAAAATCACCGCCATGAATACGAATTTGTTTCCTTTGAATTTGAATTTTGCCAATCCGTAAGCAACAAAGCAACAGATAAACATCTGAATCAATGCGGTACTTACAGAAAGGAACAAGGTGTTAGTAAAGGCTTCCAGGTAGTTTTGCTCTTTCCAGATTGCTTTATAAATATCCACCGAGAAATTCTTCGGGATCAGTCTTACCGTTACGTCCACGAAATCGTCGGGTCCCATGAAGGAGCCGGAGATCTTGGAGAGGAACGGGAAAAGAACCACGTAGGAGATACCAATCAGGAGAACCAAACGAAAAACATACCAAACTACCTTTTTCAGGAAAAACAGAGACAGAAATTTCGCTTTCAGTCTTTCTTTCAGAGGTGCCCGTTCAAATTCCACGCGAATTTTATTCTTTGTTTCCTTTTGAACTCTTGGCTTGTTATCAATATTCTGTACGTTCATTTCAACCTCCTCAATCACGCTTCTGATAGAACACGAACAACGAGAGCACTCCGGCAAACGCGGCGATGATCGCTATTACAATCAAGAAGTACATCCATGCCATTGCAGAACTGATAACTTCACCCTGCGCCTGTGTATATTTTTCCGCGATAAAGGACATTACCACGTTAGAATCTGTCGTAAAGGAGTCAATTACCGTATAAACTCCATTTACCAATATCATCGGGCTGATCATCGGGAAGGTGATCTTCCAGAAGGTTTCCCATGCGGTTGCTCCGTCAATCTGCACCGATTCGTAGATCGCGGGAGAGATCGACTGCAAGCCTGCAAGGAAGATCAACAGCTGTACACCGGAACGGTTTACAATATTATAAATGTTATTGATTGCCGTGGTAACGTAGGTCACCAAGCCTTCACCGACTGCCATGCCCGAGAACATTTGCTGTACGTCCAAGGCGGAGACGATATCCTGAGAGGTACTCTGTCCGGATCCGTCTTCAATTCCTTCCGTTTCCTCCATGTATTCCGACAGCACGTTTTGAGCCTCGATGGACTCCATCAGACCGGTTGCCAGAATAACGGGGATAAAGAAGATTGCACGAAATACCGCACGCCCTGCCATCTTTTGATTCAACAACACTGCCATAAACAGCGAGAAGATCAAAATCATGGGAATATCAAATATCATATTCTGCAAGCCGTTCAGCAGAATCTCAACAAAGTCAGGGTCTTCCAAAAGCGCCGTACGGTAATTTGCCAATCCGATAAACTCGAACACCGGCTTTCCCGCTCCCGTAATTACCTTCTGCGAAAAGCTATAGGAAATCGAGTCGACAATAATAGGCAAATATACCAGAAGAAAGCCGAGTAAAAACGGGAGAACGAAGATCCAACCCGCGCGAGCTTTTTTCTTGTCCAGAGAGGCGGTTTTTCTTTTCTTTGGTGCTTTTACTTTTATATCTTTTGTCATAATTTCCCTCTCCTTTCCTTAAGCTCCGCGGCTCAATACTACGTAGCCATATGCGTCAATGGTATACGCCACGCCGTTAAAGGTTATCACTACGCGATAATCGTTGAAGTTCAGAATGAACGCGGTTCCGTTCTCATACGCTTCGTATACGATCATATTTTCGTCCGTATCGTATTTGGTATTATTGACAATGGGAGTACCCTCGGGTTCCTTGTCAGGACCTTCTCCGTCCTCAGTCTCGTAAACGTATCTGTCTGCCTCAAGACCATCGGGGATCACGGGAGGCATGGTTGCGGGCTCGCCACCGGTCTGCACGCCCCCTGCGGGAGGAACGGGAACGGGTGTGTTCAACAACCAATATGCATCGTCTGCCAGTTTATCAACCGCGGCGTGCAAGTCGGCAAAATTCAGAGCCGCATAAGCAGTGTCGAAGTCCGCGGTAATCAAACCAAACAGATATGCTCTTGCCTCAGCGGTGTAAGCATCGGGATTGGCTTCCAGCAATGCCTTTGCCGCATAGACTTCTTCGAAAGCCACAGACATCTTATTGATGGTATCCTTGGCCTCGGTAATCCAGTCATAAAGAGTTGCTCTCTTTTCGTTAGCTACGACAGCAGCTTCGTCGTAAGACACCTTAGCTGCGTCATACGCTTCCTTGGCTGCTTGAATCTCAGCTTCGTCAAGCATATCGTATTCCGCACGCTGCCAAACCTCATACTTGTTCTTCATGGACGTATACTTCGACAATGCGTCTCCGATTGCCACCTCGTATTCACCATATGCTACGGAAGACTGATTCACCAAGTATGCAATAGAGCCCTCCGCATTGACGTCAGTTGCGTTCAAAATGCCCCAAGTGCTCTTTTCGATGGTTAATCTCGCATCCAGAATTGCCTGCATTGCGGCTGCTTTCGCTGCCTCCTGCTTTGCTTCTCCTGCTGCAATTGCCTCTTCCAAGGACTTGATTGCGTCTGCCTCCAGCTCATCCGCATCGGGAATACGCGTTCCGCCCTCCAAGAATTTGTGAGCGACAATCGCACTCGTCTGAACGCCCTTCAACAGATCGTTCAACTCCAGATACATGCTAACCATGTCCTCGAACCAAATATCATACCGTACGGAATAATACTGGCTCAGGGTTACATACTGCTTCAGAATATCGGTATTCTGATACGACAGAACAAAGTTCAAGGCTGCTCCGCTTTCCAATGCCTTCAGGAACGCGTACTCCAGATTGCCTTCCATATTGAGAGGAGTTCCTGCGATCTCAACGTATCCGTGCAACACGATGCCCAAGAAAGGAACGGATGCGGAGGAAATGTTGAATCGGCTGGAGTCCAGTGCAATATCGGTAATATGATCTACGTACTTCCACGCATATGCGTTACCGCCCGAGGTCATAACCTCTGCATTGGGAAGGTTTTTGTCGATATAATCAAACGCCTGAACCGTAAAGTTCTGACCGTCCGCACGGTTATAAGGCTCATCCTCGTCAAAGTCAGAGCTCAGATAAGAACCGAGGGTCGAAACCGAAATGCCAACAGGTTCATACTTGGAGTAGGTAGGTATAAACTTCTCATAGAAGTGGCTGAAATACGCGGTCGACAGCACCAGATCGTAGTATCCTACGTAAGAATGCTTGGTCGCGCTGTATTCTCGCTTACTGGTATAACGGTTATCGATGGTCTTTGCGGCATGCTTATTCAAAGACAAGCCGTCGAACCAAGAATCATTGGTGGCGAATACAAAGTCAGCATCGGGGAAGAGTCCGAAGCCTTCCTGCTTTGCGTATGCAAGCAGTTCTTCAAAATCCATTTCTTTGGATACTGCTTTTTCCCACTTCAGATAGTACGGAACGTTTGCCATCGTCATACCGCCCTTGGTATAACCTGTCAAAATAAAGTTGATGTTGGTGATTCCCTCCAGCTTCAAATCGTCGTACATGGTTGCGATATCAGCAAAGCTGGTCAAAGGAGTCATTACCGTAAAGGGAATGGAAAGGAATTTCTTGGTGGTCTGTACGGCTCCAAAGGTTTCGATATACAACGGAATATTCTCGCTTACATCATCTGCCGTCAGCTTCGTCAGCATTCCGTTCTTTTCCAGATGCGCTCGATAAGCCTTTGCCATACCAACATACGAGCAATCGTAGGTATTGGTCAGTCCGTTTGCCGAAGCAACGTCCTCGTCCACCAGCATAATGTAGCGGACCTTATAATTGCCCGTATACTTTCTGGCGGATACGACCGTCCATTCGGAGTTCGTTCCCACAGAAATTGCGTCTGCTAGGTTGTAAGAGTCAGTGGGGCGGGGTTCAACCGTCATTTTAACCGTATTATATTGGTTGATCTGTCCGCCGTGGTAGGAAGCCAGCTTCATCAAGGAGTCTCCCTCCTCTACGATCGCAACGAAGCCCCGATCTCTTTCCGCTCCCGTCAGCTCATCAACCTGTGTTTCCACCAGACCGAAAACGGGATAACGGATGATCTCTTCATACTTACCGTCAATATTGTGGTATGCGTAGTCCTGACCGTATACCCTTCCCGATACGACCTGATTTCCTCCCAGACGGGCAATGTCCTGGAAATCAAACAAGGTTCCCGATCCATCGGGGAAGAAGGTGTAGCCCGCATTGGGGTTCGTACCTGCTCCCATCCAAGGAAGAATATCAATGGAATTCAAGCGGTAACGGGTTTCGTCAAAACGAATACCATTCGCGGGAAGTCTGACAGACAGCCCTTGCTCATCCAGCGTATATTCCAATGCCATCTTGAACAGGGGGAAGGACTCCAGCTTTTCCTCGTATCCAACGAAAGCATGGGCCTCATCCAGATCCTCATAGGTATAATCGGGATAATATTCCTTCATCAGATTCTCAAGCTTAGCGATCTGACGGTTTTTGATCGACGTATCCAATACGTAGAGGTCTTTGGTTGCCAGAATCGGATATTGGGATAACAAACCGGCAGGAGGATTCGCCGACTCATACAGCAGATAGCTGTGACCTTCCGTGACAAACAGATCCAAATCTGATTTCGCGGTTCCCACGTCCTTACCCTCGTCAATGGCTGCCTGAACATTATTCCTCAAATGTTCGCAGATATCCAGCCATGCGCTGGCTTCGATAACCTGAGGAAGAATACTTCTGCTTGCCATCGTTCCGATGGTATACTCTACGCGGATACCGCCCTTGATATAAGAAACGGCAATCTGGTTGCGCAGAGCAGCCTCGGTATAGCTATAGAACGTTCCCGGTTCGTCCGTCGCGATATCGGTGTATTTTACGATAAGCTGAGAAAGCAGCTCTTCCTTGACACCGTTCTTCGTCGTAGACGCAGTCGATTGGGAAATGTTATAGGGATTGGTGAACAGGGTGTCGCCGGTCTTCTTGTTCTTGACGGCAACCTCACCGCTATATGCGTCCACATACAGCTCAAAATCATCCGTGCCGTAGCGGTAGTCCATAATCGACAGCTTATCCTCTGCTGTTTTTACGACTCCGCTGATCGTTTTTTTGTTTTCGTCTACGTATTCATATTCACCGGTCTTATACATATAATCATCGTCAAAGAAGGTATACGTAGACGGTCTTGTTTGCATCAAAGAGGTGGTGCTGTCCGTACGGTACTGGTATGCGCGAGGCGCAGACTCCTCACCTTCCGCATTCACTAACATCGTGCATGCGCTAATCAGCATAAGAACAGCTAAGAAAGTTGATATTATTTTTTTGAATTTCATGTAAACATCTACCTCCTATCTGTTACATTCTAAATTGAAGTTCCGTTACGATATTGGTAACGAGGCTGACCAGCTTACCAAGCAACGTGGAGAACAGAAGCGCAACGAACATGATGACGATCATACCAAGAATCGTTCCGATACTAGTCAAAACGTTCTTGCCCATGGAATAATCGTGGGTTACCATCATTCCAAAGAAGATCAGCATTCCCGTCCAAATAAACGCAAAGGTCGTCAACAGGGAGAGAATATTCACTTCATTGGAAAGAACGAAGTTGGACGCAATGGTAACGGGAATCATAACCATCACCATAGGAGCCAAGGAGTAGCAAGTTGCGATGAAGATATCCTTAAAGCTTCCTTCACCCTCGAACAACGTGGTCAAGCACCAGTTGGCGACAACCCACAATGCCAAAGGTACGCATACGCTCATCACCACGGCAAGAATCGTAGAGTAACTTCCCGTGGGGTTCATAATATAACCCTGACCGATGGACTGATAGTAGAACGCAATGATTGTTGCACCCAAAATCGTCGCTGCCGCTCTTACCGATCCTCTCTTTTCATGCTTCAAATCCCAGAAGCCGTCAAAGGGATGGAAGATCAAGTGGAATACGTAAAGGAGCTCTTGACCGTAGGTTCTCTTGCCCCTCGTTATGCCAACACGCTTATTGACCTTCTTCGCGAACGCCATAAACTTGACCCACACGAAGCAAAGCAGTACAACGCCCACGGGGATCAGAAGAATGTACTTGGACATCCATTCTTTTCTGATTTCCTTATAAGAGTTGGAGTAGTTTTCCGTATCGTACGCGGCTGCATAGTAGGACAGCGATTCTTGATATTTACCGTCTCTGTACAGCGAATTACCGATTCCGATATACGCCGCATCAAAGTTGGTATTTCTCTTCAGAACCTCCATCCAGTCATCGATTGCCTTATCGAACTCACGGGCATTCTGTTTTTTCAGCGCGGCGATCAGAATGTTCCCGTATTCGGTTCTGGCATATACGGTAAAGTTACCGTCAGTCTTATTCAGCAGAAGCAGATTGTCGCCCTGATAGGTCAAGCCAACCAGACCGCCGTTGGTTACGTTACCCAGCTGACGTCCGTCGTCGCCGAAGGCGAACAGCAGATTGCCGTCAAAGTCGTAGGTGAACACCTTACTTCTCTTTTTATCGATAATAGACCATGTTTTTTCAGGTCCAACCGCAACGTCTACAACAGTCGATGCGCCGTAGATCTTATCCGATGCGCTGACTGCGGTGTTATCCACTTCGCCCGAGGGGGGATAGAATCCGTTTCGACGCATGATCTCGTCGCCTGCCGCGTTCAGCATTTTTACGGGAGCATAGTCGCCGCTCTTATTTTTCTTTTTAATTGCGCTCAATACATCCTTCTCCTCGATAGAGGAGGTCGTAACGTAAATGAAGTCGCCACTCAGGGTAATGTTATTAAACTCGGTCGATACGTAGGTTTCCGAGCTTGCGCGCTGTTCCTCGGTCTGAAATCTTCTCCAAAGAATATCCCATGCGCTGAGCGAAACCTTCTGCGCGCCGATGAATCCTGTAAACAGACCTTCCTCGGTCATAACAATGATACCTTGATAGGTTGTAGAGGATACTACGTAAAGTCTGTCGTAGTTATCCACTGCCACGGCGATCGGCTTATAAACCGATCCTTCCTCGAACAGCTCCGATTCGGGCTCGGGAACAACTGCCAAGAAATTACCATCATGGTCGAAGGTTACAATTCGGTTCGCTTCGGTATCACAAACGTAGATCTTTCCTTCTACCAGTTCTCCCGCAACCGTTTTATCGGGGGTAACGAACACGCCCTGCGGTCCAGTCAGGTCATCCGCGATTCCCTGCGCGTTCAAAAAGGTATTCAGTATGAATTTTGCCTTGTAGTAACGGTCCAGAACCACAATTCTGTTATTCTTGGTATCCGCCACGTAAATATTCTGATCCTGATCCACCTCGATATCCGACGCGCTGGAAAGCACGCTCAGTTCGCCGTATCTCTCATCATAATTGTTTTTGATATCTTGATACGCTTTCTGCGCATCATCGAATTTCTTGGTTACGTTTGTATAGTCCTTTGTTTCCAAGAACGCGGCAAGAGCTTCTTCCTCAAACGCGTTCTGCCAAACCTTTGCGATCTCGCCAATCTCACCGTTTTCTTCCTTCTTAACGGCAAGCGCGTAGTCCGACGATGCCTCAACCTGAGCAATCACATCCGCTGACAATTGACCCTTCAGTGCCTCGTCTACCGCATCCTGCGCGGCATCAAGCTCGACCTTCGCTTCATTCATATTTTCATACAAAACAGCCAGATCCTCGTGATAGGTACACAGAAAGTCGATATTCGTCAAGCCCATATACTTGTTATCAACCGTCTTAGCGGGGGTATAGGCATCGGGGGAATACATCGCCACTCCGTCGTGAGAATAGGTATAGGTCTGATATGGTGTGGTTGCTCCTACAGGAAGAGGCAAAACCATAACGATGGCAAAAATGATGCAAATAATTGCTGTTATTTTTTTCATGTTGCTCCTCCTGTCGATTAGTCTTTCATACCACTGGATCCCATCGTCTCAATAATATTGGACTGAGAGACCACGAATACGAGAATCGGTACCAGCATCATGACCACGGTTGCAGCCGCGCTGGCGCCCGCACGCTTAATACCACCTGCCGTAATCTGCTGAATCGCGTAGTTCAGAGATTTGAGCTGCTCGGAGTGGATATAGATGGACGCACCCTTGTTCCACAGATCCTGAAACGAATAGATGATCAGGGTCAGCCATGCGGGCTTAACCATAGGCATCGCGATGACCCAGAAGGTCTTCAACTCGCTGGCACCGTCCAGACGCGAGCTTTCCAGCACCGCGTCGGTTACGCCTGTTTCCATAAACTGCTTCATCAGGTACAGTCCCAGAGAGGTCGCCCACGCGGGAACGATGATTGCCCAGTAGGTATCGATCATATGGAATGCGCTCATCAAAATGAAGCAAGTAACCGCGGTAACCGTCTGGTGGAACATCAGGGATGTTCTGACCAGCTTAAACATTCCCTTGCCGCCCGGGAACTTGATCTTCGCCATTGCGTATGCCGCCAAGGACGAAAGGAACAGGTTTCCGAAGGTACCCGCAACGGAGGTAAATACGGTGTTGAATATGTATCTGGAGAAAGGCACCAGATTTCCGCTCATCAGCGTAAACAGATCCTTAAAGTTTTTGAAGTTCGGATTGGAGACGTAGAATCTCGGGGGGAACATCCAAAGCTCATCAAGAGGCTTCAAGGACTGGATAATTACGTAATACATGGGAAGAACCATGAACGCGCCCAAAATCACAAGCATAAAGGTAATGCCCGCATCGCCTCCTCTGGATCGCGCAAGTACGACTTTATGTTTTCTTGTTCTTAACTTTGCCATATTACGATCCCACCTTTGAAATTACCTTTTTAACCAGCGCGTTCGATCCGATCATGACTACGAACAGAATCACCGCGATAGTTGACGAATAACCGATCTCAAAACGCTGTGAACCGTAGTCCTCCAAGTGGTGAACGATTGTGTGCGCAGCGTAGTCAACAGAGGGGAAGCCGCAGAGTGCCGTAACGACGCCTCCGAAGCCGAAGGACTGGGTAATTGCCATGACCGCTCCGAACATCAGCTGAGGCTTCATGTTCGGAAGGGTAATGTACCAGAGCTCCTGCCATCTGTTGCGAATGCCGTCCACGGCACCCGCCTCATACTGTGCCTTATCAATTCCCTGCAAGCCCGCGATAAAGGACAGGAACGCGGTTCCCAGAGAGGTCCACAAGGCAACGACGATACACAAGGGCATGACGTAGCTCGAATCCTCGAACCACGCAATTTCCTTCGTGATGATGCCCAGCTTCATCAGCCAAGCATTTGCCCATCCGTAAGAGTCACTGGAAAACAGGGTTGCCCATACCAGATATACCTGACCCGAAATGGAGGGCGCATAGAAAATCAGGGTTACAACCGCTCTGATCTTCGGGGAAAGCTCGTTAATAAACCACGCTACCATCAAGGACATCATGTACGATACAGGTCCTACGATCGC
Organism: Clostridia bacterium; assembly: GCA_017463065.1. Lineage (GTDB taxonomy): Bacteria > Bacillota > Clostridia > Oscillospirales > CAG-272 > HGM12713. The sequence goes on along the minus strand of JAFTPX010000011.1, from coordinate 6,694 downwards.
GGCGAAAATCAACGTATTCTTTGCGGCAATAAGGAATATGTCGTCGTCGAGGAATAATCTGATGTAATTATCGAGCCAGACAATATTCGGCATCTGAAGCAAGTTAAAGTCCGTAAAGCTGATTACGATCGAAAGTACGACAGGCAAGACCGTGAAACAGGTGAAAATCAGCATATAAGGGGCTACCATCAGGTAGGCTACCTTATTCCGCTTCATTTCCTTCCATGTCCACTGCCAACGGCTCATATCTTTCCGTGCAACAGCTTTCTTTTGTGCTGTTTTTTGGGACATACTTCTTCTCTCCTTCATTTATTTTTCAGTTAGATTAAATAGATAAGCTTTTATTTAGAGGCTTCGTATTTCTCAAGCGCGTTTGCCGCGTCTCTCAAATATCCGACCACCTTGCCAAACAATTCCGAATTCAATTGTTCAAGCGTTGCAGCCAGCGCGCGAAGCGATGCGTAATCCTCGGTTTCGTATCCCGCGATCAAGTTGATTACATTATTATAAGCATCGTCATAAGCGCTGTTGTAGGAGGAAGTCTCGTGAATTGCTTTCAGTTCAGCTTCTGCTTGAGTCATACGCTTCTGCGCAAGAGTCTGTCCCACATAATCCAGAGTTTCCAATCCGAACTCCGCACGTTTACGAGTAATCTCTTTGTTGATGGTGGTGATGTAGCTCAGCATCGCCGTAGCAGGGTCCGCGTTGTTATCATACGCATCCAGGAACGCAAACTTGGTGTAACGACCAATGATATAGCTTCCGGGGTAGTTAGGAACCGACGCCAGATTGTTAAACTGCAGCTGCAGCTGCTCATATTCTCTCGCGGTCCAAGGCAAGCTCTCCAGCGCGGTCTCGTTTGCCGTCGCGTGCTTTGCGGAGGGTCCGAGGATCGCTACCATTTCATTGGAGTAATCTACCTGACAATCGGGACCGGAGTGCCACTTCATGAACTCCCAAGCGCCCTTTTCCTGATCACAGCCCGCGATCATAACAATTGCGGAAACCGCGGATACCGAAACGTTGTTCAGTCTTACGTTACCCTCCGCATCGGTGAGGTAGTAACCCGGCATCGGGTAGAAGCCCCACAGACCTTCGATCTCGGTCGCAAATACCTTCAACTGGTTGTAAGTTCCCGTGTATGCCGCAAATCCGATGGGCATTTCTCCCGTTCTGAATCGGTTCGCGAAGTCGTATTTATAGGGGAAGGAGTACATGGTGAACATTTCACACATGGTATTAAAGGATTCCAACGCAACGTTGGAGTCCAGATTGATTCTCATACCGCCGTCAGCAAACAGCTCGCCACCACTCTGGTACAAGAAGATCTTCACGTCGTTATTCATACCGATCTGCATGTTGTTTGCCTGCAGAACAGGAATTGCTTCCTTCACGTCGTCCCACGTCTTGGGAATATCGATGTTCAGCTCCGCCAGGATATCCTCACGAACGAACATCATGCTAAAGCTCTGAGTCTCGGGCAAGCCATAGCAGTGCATCTTACCTTCCGCGTCCTCGATTTGAAGAACGATCATTGCCGCCTCGTTAAAGTCAGCGATCGCTTCTTCATAGTCCGGCTGATTCTCAATGGGAAGCAACGCGCCGCGGATCGCGTAGTTGATTACGTTATCCTCGCTAAGACCAATGTATACGTCAGGTCCCATTCCCGCAAGAATGGAGGGCAACAGCGTGGCGCCCGCCACCAGCTTTAAGTCAACGGTAATACCGGTCTGGGGAGTAAAGTCATTGTTGATCAGTCCGCGAATAACCTGAGACTGGTCACGACCGTATGCCAACCAAACCTCAACCGCATCCTTGTCGGCGGTTTCGGTAATCGCGCCCATTCTGTCATAATTACGGAAGAAGCTCTTGATAAAGCTCATAATCTCGAAGGTAAACGCTTCCCAGAAATTCGCGTTCGCTTCGGGCATCTCCTCACCTGTAGGCTGAACGCTCAGGTAGTCGATGATCAGCGGCTGTGTCTTCGCGTCGGACAGCCACGTACCCAGAGAACCGATATAGGTCTTCAACTGCTCCAGATTCTTCGCAATCTCGTCCTCATCTCTACCCATTTGATCCAACAAACGGGCGACCTTTTCCAGCGTAGCGGTCATCGAGCTCTTTACGTTTGCCTCAGTCGCCAGAATTTCCGCTACCGCGTACAGCTCCTTCGATTGACGCATCATGTCGATCATCGTATCGGGCAATACACGGGCAAATCCGTAGTCACGGTATTCGTCGGGTGTAGACCCCGTCAGCTTCAAAATACTCAGATAATCGTTGTTGATGGAATCCAAGGATGCCTGAACACGTCTGACGATGTCTCCCATGTTTCCGAGCGAAACCGAAAGGCGAATCGTATAAACAACGCCTTTCGCAAAGTAGAACTCAAAGTCGGTCGCGCCGTCGTTTAACGCACCCGACTGCCAGTCGGTCGAATAGTCAAACTGCATCCGTCCCGCCTCGGCAAAGGGCAGTCCGTTATAGTAGCCCTTATCGCCTGCCTTCAAGGAGCTGTCGCTGTAAAGGTACAGCATTCTGGAGGTATACATACCGTCCAGCAAAGCCTGCTTGAAGCGAGAGGTGATCTGATACATTCCGCTTTCGCTGACACTGAAGGTATATTGTATCCACTGTCCCGCGGTCTGCCACTTGTCGCCGCCGATGGTGTTCAGCAACGTCTTATCCGTGGAAGAGGGAGAGGTGATCGCGCTGGTCGCGTCGGAAATGGGATAGATCGTCTGAGAAGAAGTCGCGGAGAAATACTCGCCTTCAATCTTGATCTTTCCTGTTCCGTTGGGCTCATTTGCGTACTGAGCGGAGTAATCGGCATAACTGATCGCATCCGTGGGAGCCACCAGATAGATCTTGGAGATCACCACAGGCTCGTTCACCGATTCCATGGAAAGGGTTACCACTCCATTCTTGGGTTCAACCACAAACTCAAAGGGCTGCTCATAGAATCCGCTGGAGTCAATAAAGGTATAGGTCGTCCAATCGGGTGCCTGCTCCGAGCTGGAACGAATTTCGTTCTTATCAATGTCCGCCTCAAAGAAACGCAAGCCAAGCTCATCGGAAAGAGCCGCCGCCGCGGGAGTCCAAAAAGAGGGCATCTTATATTTAATGTAGGTTTTTCCGTTCTGATCGATCTTCTCGGCAATCAATCCCGCTGCCGCCGCGCGATCCAAATAGCTCTGGGGATCGTCATCCTCACCCATCTCGAGCATAGCATCGGGATATGCGTTTTTCCAGATCTTCGCGATGGTCATATACCGTGCCTCGGAGAAAGGAACCTCTCCATTGATCATGAACACTCTCTCGATGGAAGCTGCCTTGTTTTCCACAGGATAATATTCAACAGCAATGGTATATCTCGCCGTTTCCTTCACCTGATCGGTGGTCCACGAAACGGTTCCAAGACTCGGAATCAACAAGCCTTTCTTCCCGTCGTATTCGACCTCCTCAATCGCCGCCGTGGTTTTCGGTTTTCCATCCTCGTCGTTCGTACGGTCTACGGTAGCAATCGCATCGATCTCAATCGTTTCGGTCGCTCTCTTTATATCACCTCGGTCGGCAATATAATCGCTGTACGAAATCGCGCTCAACAGCTCCTGAATATCCTTGGTTGTGGTATTGGTGACAGAGCCCCCTTCCGCGCCGACGACTACCGCGCCGCTGCAGAACAAAAATACCAAAGCCAGAACAAAAGCCGTGATTCTTTGAAATTTCGTCCTTCTCATTCAAAATTTCCTCCTATGATTGATTTCTGAAGTTTCGAAGCTTTCACTTCGATCTGATGTTGCCATCAGCATTTCACCAAGCATTCTTCGCAGTATTCTGTCAGCGAATAGCAAGGCAGAGCCAAACGCCGAAGCTGTGCCGGGGCGAGTTCTTTCGTCACCGCAGGCACGGAGGGCGAAAGGCAACACCAAAGCGATCCTTCAAATACTTCAAAGGCAACGCGCAGGGTGAGGCGCATTGCTATGATGACGCAATGAGAAAAGCTCTCCTCGCGCCGCAATTTCACATCGACATTTTACCATAGATTCATAAAAAAGTCAAGCAGACATCACAAATTCTATTATAATAGCCAACGTTTGCGAACGGATTTTGGACAACGGTTTTACTGCTTTTTGTCGTCATTTTTTCGCCGCTGACCGGAGCTTGCCTCAAAAAGTAAATTTTGTTTACTGAATTTATTCGAATTCTCTTTCGTTTCGCTATTTATTTGTTTATTTTGACCACCTATTTCTTTTGGTTCAGAACCAAAAAATCAAAAAGTAATTTTTGCTTACCTTTTAATTTTTGACAAGTCCTTGGAGCGAAAAAAATCCAAAATATTTTTGTGTTTTTTGCACAAATTTCCCCCTTGATTTTCTACACGCTTTCACTTTGAATTTTTTTGATTTTTTACGAACATTTTGTCCATCCAGTCTAAACGTCTTTGTTTTTTCCTTTTTGTGTCTTTTCTGTATATTTTTTACATTTCTGTTTTTGTTTCCCTTTTTTGAGAGAAAACAAAAAAGTCCGCAAAGATTGCGGGCTTTTTGCCGTATGATTCGTATTATGAGCAATACGGTCGGCACGTTTCAGCAAGCCAACCGCAATCGAGATCAGCGCAGAAAGCCATTCACGATTTCTTCTTCCGCTTCTTTTTCCGTCAAGCCCAATGTCATCAGCTTGATCAACTGTTCTCCCGCAATCTTTCCGATCGCTGCCTCGTGAATCAGCGACGCATCGGGGTGAACCGCCATAATTTCGGGGACGGCAATAACAGTCGCTTCATCCATGATGATCGCGTCACATTCCGTATGTCCCGAGCACCGCGCGTTTCCCTTTACCCGGGAAATAAATTTCTGAGAAGAGCGATCTCTGGCGACCGATCGGGACACCACGTGCGCCCCCGAATTCTCTCCATTCAACTCCACCTCGAACTCGGTTTCGGCAAACTGCTCTCCATGAGTCATGACCTTTTCATGCACGATTAGCGTTGCATTTTTCGACAGCTTCGCCGTGGTCATTCTCTTGGTGGAATCCACACCCTTGATCTGAGCAGTCTCCATTTCCAGACAAGCACCTTCCTCTAATTCCGCATGAGTATGGGGATTCATCACGTTTTTTCCATTTCCGTCTCCCTGACCGTAATGCTTCTCAATATATTTTACTTTTGCATTTTTCGACAGATAAAAAGAGTGGATGCCACTATGCTCCGAGGTCTCGGAGCCCCCGTTGTGAATGCCGCAGCCCGCCACGATAGTCACGTCGCAATCCTCACCAATATGAAAGTCGTTATAGACCAGCTCCTTGAGTCCCGACTGAGACAGGATCACGGGAATATGCAGGCTTTCGTTCTTCGTTCCCGCCTTCACGTAAATATCAATTCCGGGCTTGTCCTCTTTTTTGACGATGTCAATATGCTCCGAGGAATTCTTACCATACAGGCTTCCGTTAATCCGCAAGGAGTACGCTCCCTCGGGCACCTCGTGAATGCCCGCCACCTCTTGGAGCAGCTGTTGTTGTATTTTATCCATAGTTCCCTCCGTCAAGCGTTTTTAGTATAGCGGCATCCCGCGTGAACGTCCATGAGCTTGGGGAATATCGTATTTTTCTCTCCGTATTCCGCTACCCTGCCGTCCGCCAGCACCACGATCTTATCCGCAATGTTCAGAATTCGCTCCTGATGAGAAATAATGATGATCGTTCCCTTGGTACGCTCATACATGTTCTCAAATACCTTGATCAAATTATTAAAGCTCCACAGATCGATTCCCGCCTCGGGCTCGTCGAACACCGACAGCTTTGTGCCTCGGGCGTTGATCATAGCAATCTCGATACGCTTCAGCTCGCCGCCCGACAGAGAGCCGTTCACCTCACGGTTAATATAGTCCTTGGCGCAAAGCCCCACCTCGGAAAGGTAGTTGCACGCCTCAGCAATGCTTGTGTTTTTTCCCGCCGCCAAGGAGATCAGATCCTTTACGGTAATTCCCTTGAAGCGAACGGGCTGTTGAAAGGCGAAGCTGATTCCCGCCCGCGCTCGTTCGGTCACGGACCAATCGGTAATATCCTCACCATCCATCAGGATCTGTCCCCCGGTAGGCTGAACAATTCCCGCGATAATCTTCGCCAAGGTGGATTTTCCGCTCCCATTCGGTCCCGTAATTGCCACAAAACGGTCATCGATGGTCAGATTGATATCCTTCAATATTTCCTTTTGCCCCGATACGACGTAGGATATATCTTTTAATTCTAACATGTTTAACCTCTTTATCATTCAAGATAGATCAAATATCATTCTAAAAGAATATTATATCTCATTTTTTCCTTTTTTTCAAGGGGTTTGTCCGAAATTATCGTTTTATTCGCATTTTATTTTCGGAGAAAGGAAGTTATTTTTGATGTTTTTTTATATTTTTTATCGTTGTTTTTATATTTACCGATCATTTTATGAAAATCAAAGGTGTTGTTTATTTCTATAAAGAACAAAGAACATCAGACAAGGCTTGTTTTTGTAAAATTCGACTGCATTTTAAAACGCAAAATTCGATAAAAATCCATACTGTTCGTCAAATTTATATAATAATATGACACGATTATCCCGAGAAAGTCCGCCTCAAACCAAATTCAAACCGCACGGTCCTTCTTCCCATCCTCTTTTTGATCAAAGGATCGACGTACTTGTTACGGCAGCCCCTTG
>JAFTPX010000010.1 GCA_017463065.1 Clostridia bacterium | reverse complement strand
GACAGCTCCCTCTCGGAGGGAGCCTTTGACAAAAAACATCCTGCGCTGATTTCTTGTTCGTCTTCTGCCGATCGGTTAACCTCTATCGAACCCCGCCGCTATGGCGGGGGTTCGGAATACAACTAAAACAAGCTGTTACCGTTGCGGTAACAGCTTGTTTGGGTTTGTATGTATCGATTAGTGAATGATGCAACGCTCGGTATCCTTGTCGAATACGTGAAGTCTGGTCATATCGAACGCAACCTTGATCTTGTCCCCTGCTCTGGACTGAGAACGGGAAGATACGCGCGCAATCAGTCTGGTCTCCTCGCCAACGTTCAGGTACAGATAAATCTCCGCACCCATCAACTCGGTTACGTCAACGTCAACGTCCAAGGAGGAATCGGGAGCGGCGGCAACCGCACTCGCTTCGTCGGAAATAGCCTCGGGACGAAGTCCAACCACAACTTCCTTGCCCATGTAGTCAGCCAGCTCGGGAGCATTTGCCTTCTCCGCGGGGAACTTCACGGATACGCCGTCGAAGTTGAAGTAAACGTCCTCGCCCTTCTTCTCCAGCTTACCGTTGATAAAGTTCATCTGAGGAGTTCCGATAAATCCAGCAACGAAGATGTTGCAAGGAGCGTCATACAGATGCTGAGGAGTATCAACCTGTTGAATCAGACCGTCCTTCATAACAACGATTCTGGTAGCCATGGTCATAGCCTCCACCTGGTCGTGGGTTACGTATACGAACGTGGTTCCTACGCGAGCGTGAAGCTTGGTCAGCTCGGTTCTCATGGTCGCACGAAGCTTTGCGTCCAAGTTGGAAAGCGGCTCGTCAAGCAAGAAGACCTTGGGGTTACGAACGATTGCGCGACCCAGCGCGACACGCTGCTTCTGACCACCGGACAGAGCTTTGGGCTTTCTGTCGAGCAGGTGGGTAATATCCAATACTCTTGCGGCTTCCTCTACACGGCGCTTGATCTCATCCTTAGGAGTCTTCTGAAGCTTCAGACCGAAAGACATATTCTCAAACACGGACATATGGGGATACAGCGCATAGTTCTGGAACACCATCGCAATCTCTCTGTCCTTGGGGGCAACGTCATTTACCAGCGTATCGCCGATGTACAGCTCACCCTCGGTGATCTCCTCCAAGCCCGCGATCATACGAAGCGTAGTAGTCTTACCGCATCCGGAGGGACCTACGAACACGATAAATTCTTTGTCCTTTACCTCCAGATTGAAGTCCGATACTGCGGTAACGCCACCGGGGTACTTCTTATAGATGTGTCTGAGTGATAAGCTTGCCATATGGAAACTCCTCCTAATTAAACATTATCAAAATTTAATTTTATACATACTTCTGTACTCTAATATTGTACCAAATTTTCCGCAAAAAAGGAAGAGGGTAAATCCCCAAATTTTTGCCTTTTTATTTGTACAACTTGTACAAATTAAGTTCTTTTCCCGCCAAACGCCAAAGAAAAGCTCCCTTCTTGATTTTTTAATCAATTAAAACGCCTTTATTTTACCCGTTTCATGGTCAGCGAGATCCGTTTCTTTTTCAGATCCACTGCCAAAACTCTTACCTTTACGCGGTCACCCACAGACAGTGCTTCGGAGGGATGGCGAATAAACTTTTCCGAAATTTCGGAGATATGAACCAAGCCGTCCTGATGCACGCCGATATCCACGAAGGCACCGAAGTCGATCACGTTCCGAACCACGCCGTTCAAAACCATATCGGGCTTTAGATCCTCCATGCTGAGCACGTCCGCCCGCAATTCGGGAGGCGGCAGGCTGTCACGCACGTCCCGTCCCGGCTTCAACAGCTCGGCGATAATATCCCGCAGGGTAGGAACACCCACGCCGCAAAGCTCGGCGACCTCCGCGCTTCCCTTCTCCTTCACCCTTGCGGGCAGATCAGCAAGCCGTCCCGCCGCCACATCCTCCTCGGTATAGCCGAAGGAAGAAAGGAGCTTGTGCGCCGCACCATAGGATTCGGGGTGCACGCCCGTATTATCGAGGATTTCCTTGGAATGGGGCACACGCAAAAAGCCCGCGCACTGCTCAAACGCCTTGGCGCCAACACGAGGAACCTTCAGGATCGCCGCGCGGGACGGGAATTCCCCGTTTTCCTCACGGTACTTGACGATGTTCTTCGCGCCGGTGGCGTTGATGCCCGAAATATAGGATAGAAGCGCATGGGAGGCGGTATTGATATCCACGCCAACCGCATTGACGCAATCCTCCACCACGCCCCGCAACGCGCCGTCCAGACGGGCAGGCTTCATATCGTGCTGATACTGTCCCACGCCAATGGACTTGGGGTCGATCTTCACCAGCTCCGCAAGGGGATCCTGCAGGCGTCTTGCGATGGAAACCGCCGACCGTTGCATCACGTCGAAATCGGGGAATTCCTCTGCCGCCAGCTTGGAGGCGGAATAAACCGAAGCCCCCGCCTCGCTGATGATAATATACTTACAGTCGTAATCGACGGTTTTAAGCACGTCGGCGATAAACAGCTCGCTCTCCTTGGATGCCGTACCGTTTCCGATGGCGATCACATCCACGGAGTGCTTTTCCACCATCTTTTTGATGATCCTTGCCGCTTCCTCGGTTTTGAATTTGGATTTGGTGGTGGGATAAACCACCGCTGTATCCAGCACCTTTCCCGTTTTATCCACTACTGCGGTCTTACAGCCGTTGATATACCCCGGATCGAAGCCGAGGACGGTCTTTCCCTTCAATGGGGACTGCATCAGGAGGTGCTTGAGGTTATCGGCAAAGAGTTTAATGGCACCCTCGCTTGCCTCATCAAACAGGTCGTTACGGATTTCCCGTTCGATGGAGGGAGCGATGAGTCGATCGTAGCCGTCTACGATTGCCGCCTCCACGTACTTCACGGCGGGCGAAGTGGGGCAAGTGATCAATTCATTACAGAGATAATTGAGGATCATACCCTTATCCACGGTAATACCGACCTTCAGAAATTCCTCCTTCTCGCCGCGATTGATTGCCAGCACACGGTGGGCGGGGATCTTTTTGATCGCTTCGGAATGATCGTAATACTGAGCGTACACGGAATCCTCTTCCTTGGCGGCCTTGGTATGAAGCAGACCTGTATCAAAGGTTGCTTTCCGAACGGTTTTTCGGTAATCGGCGTTATCGGACACACTCTCGGCGATAATATCGCAAGCACCCGCCAATGCATCGGCGGCGGTTGCCACCTGCTTTTCCTCGTCCACATATGCCTTTGCCTGTTCCTCCAAGGAGGGTTCATAGGAGGGATGCTGAGCCAGAATCAAATCAGCAAGGGGCTCCAGCCCTCTTTCTCTTGCCACCGAGGCGCGGGTTTTACGGTGAGGGCGGAAGGGACGGTAGATATCATCCACCTCGGTAATGGTTTTCGCGCCGTCGATCGCCGCGGCGATTTCATCGGTCATCTTTCCCATTTCGGTGATCAGATTTCGAACCTCTTCCTTTCTCTTTTCGATATTCCGCAGATAAGTAAGGCGGTCACAAAGGTCACGGAGCACGGTATCGTCAAGGCTTCCCGTTTCCTCTTTCCGATAGCGGGCGATAAAGGGGATCGTATTTCCCTCGTCGATCAGTGCCACGGTTTTTTCGACCTGAGATTCCTTCAGTTTCAATTCTTCTGCCAATTGTTTGATGATGTCCATAGTTTCTCCAATATAATATTATTTTCTTACGGCTACACCGCAAAAAAGTTTTCGGTCAAGCTTTTTTAAAAGGCTTGCGGTGTCCAGAGGCGGCGCCTCTGGTCGCCGCCCGCAGGCGGCGAAATTCCCCCATCGTCAAAAAGCGCCCGAAAGGGTGAATGGGCGTAACCCAGAGGGGAAACCACAAGTGGGGTTTCCCCTGTTTGAACCTTCACTAACTTTTAACCTTTGTTCTTTTTCTTTTGACGCAAAAGGCGCAAAAGAAAAAGAACCAAAAAGAAAACGCCAAGGGATATTTCGCCCGTTGCGACGGGCGACCAAAGGAACTGCCTTTGGAAACCGCGACCTTTTTGAAAAAAGGTCGATCAAAAACTTCCTCGCGGTGTAGCCGTAACGCTTGCGCAAAAACTTGGGTCAGTGCTTCTCCAGCTCCGCGATTTCTTCCGCCGTCAGGTACCGCCAGTCTCCTCGATTCAGGTCACGGTCCAACGTAAGCGGTCCAAAGGAGATCCGCTCCAGATACGTGATCTTATTATCCAATGCCTCCAGCATCCGCTTGATCTGATGGTACTTCCCTTCCACAAGCGTAATCACGCCACAGTCACCCGTCTCCTCCAATTCAATTCCCGCAGGCTTTGTTTCATATCCGTCCTCCAAGATAAGCCCCGACGAAAATCGCTTGGCATCCTCCGCGGATATGGGAAATTTTGAGTGAAAATAATAGGTTTTCTTCACGTGACTTTTCGGCGCTAACAGTCGATGTCCCAGCTCGCCGTTATCGGTGAGCAAAATCAATCCCACTGTGTTCTTATCCAACCGCCCGCAAGGAAACAGCCCGCTCTTTTTCATGTCTGCAGGCAACAGATCCAATACCGTTCGGTCTCGCCCGTCCTCGGTGGCACTGACCACCCCCTGGGGCTTGTTCATTAAAATATAAGTATATTTGCGGTAAACCACGGGCTTGCCGCAAAAAACGATCACATCGGTCTCGGGATCGATCTTACTGTCCGCCGCCGACGCGGGAATCCCGTTGACCGTGACACCGCCCGAACGGATCAGCTTCTTCGCTTCCGTTCTGGTGCAACAGCCCGTGATTCCGAGAAATTTATCCAGTCTCACCCGTTTTCCTCCGTTTCAAAGCCAGAAAAACGCCAGCAGGATCAGCGCAAGCAGTCCAAGCGTAACCAGTCCCGCGAAAAATCCCGCCGCAAATTCCTTTTTTGTTTGTGTATTACGAGCCAATTCCAACACCTCCCGTGTTAGTATCGACCGCTCTTCTCGCCGTGATTCAAAGCGCTCCGTTTTTCTTTTTTCGTTGAAGCTTCACCTGAGAGATCACGATCCCCGCAAAGATCAAGCCGCAACCGACATAACCGATCCACGAGATCCTGTCAATCCCGAACAGCACACCACCAATGGCGCTAAACACCGATTCGGTGGAAAATACGATGGCGGCAAAGGTAGGATCGGCTTTCCGTTGCGCAATCACCTGCAAGGTATACGCCACGCCAACCGACAGCACACCGCAGTAAAGGATCGCCCATTTGGCATTCCAGACTCCCACCAACGTTGGCTCCTCAAACAGAAACATAGAAAGGAGTCCCCATGCGGTACAAACCACGAACTGTCCCCAAGAAAAATGAAGAGGACGAAGGGTCTTGCCTAAGCGGTCAATGAGGATCACGTGCGCCGTCCAAAAGAAAGCGCCGATCAGCAGAAGAAGCTCCCCCGCCCCAAAGGAGAAGCCCTCCCCCGGTCGGAAGCAAAGCAACGTCAGCCCACCCACCGCAAAAATGGCACCCAGCCATACGTTCAAGCCCGTTCTTTGACGAAACAGCAGGAAACAGGAAATGGGAATCAGAACCGTATACAGTCCCGTAATAAAGCCCGCGATCCCCGCGCTTCCCGTATATTGAATGCCCAACTGTTGAAAGGTAGAGGCGCAAAACAGCACCGTTCCTGTCAGCAAGGAGGAAAGAATCAGCCGACGGCGATTCTCCCGATCCGTACGTCCTTTTTCAAAAATCAGAACCACAGGCAACAGAGAGATCGTTCCTATGGCAAACCGCACGCCATTCATAGTAAAAGAGCCCACGCGCGTCACTCCGTCCACCTGCGCCACAAAGGCAAAGCCCCAGATGATGGCGGTCAAAAAAAGGAGCAAGGTTGTAAAAGTACTTGTTTTTTTCATTGTCCCTTCGTTCCTCAAGACTCCTTCGAGGATGGATAGGTAACAAGGGCGCAAAACGCCTCCTGCTCAAAGCGATATGCCTCCTCGTCACTGCTTCCGCCCCAAACCAATGGGCGCATCAGACAAATGACGGTATCCGCGGGAAGCAACCGAACCACCGCATAGTCCTGATACAACGCCGTGTCGCCAAGGCGCACACCATAGCCGTCCGCACTATGGGCGGAGAATCCGTCCCCCGCCTCGGAGAGGGGGCACAGATAGGCTTTATCCATTGCCTCATAGAGCCACGGATCCAATAAGTAAATCGAGCTTTCGCCCGTTTGTTGATAGGTGGTATAGTTTTGATACAGATTGGAATTTCGAGCGGTATCCACCCGCATACCGTTTCCCGCCGCGTTGATCTCGCGGATCTGCTCCTCGGAGTAGATGTCATAAAAATTGACCGTCAGATTCTTTTGACCGTCTCCGTCAAAATCATACGGAAGTGCCGCTTCCAACGCCATACAAATCTGCTCACTTTGCTCCACCGACAAGTACGTGGGTCCCGCATACACCAGAACCGTATCCTTCTTTTCCTTGGAACAGGTCTGCAGTAAGCAAACCAGTAAAACGATCACCGCAAAGGCGACTCCGATGGTAATCCATTTATAATGATACCAATAGTTTTCCAACCAAGAGAAAAATTTACCGCGAAGGACAATTTCTCCCGATGGCTTTTTTTCCCGATCCATAATTCAACTTCCTTTCTTTGCTTGTAAGGAAGCAAAAGGGATGCCCGATGACATCCCCTCTACTCGCTTATGCTTTGTAAACGTCCAACACCTTCAGGCGGATCGTGCCCGCGGGGATATCCACCTGAACCACGTCACCCTTTCTCGCGCCAACCAATGCCTTTCCTACGGGAGACATATCCGAAACCTTGTTTACGAAAGGATCCGCTTCGTTGGAACCAACGATCTTATATTCCACTTCCTTACCGTCTCGCTCAACCTTAACGGCAGAGCCCAAGCCAACCGTTTCCGCATCCAGATGCGCATCGTCTACCACTACTGCGTGCTGGATCAGCTCATCCAGTTCCTTGATTCTCGCCTCGTTCTTCGCCTGCTCGTTTCTCGCCTCGTCGTATTCGGCGTTCTCCGAAAGGTCTCCAAAGGATCTTGCCTCCGCAATGGCGACCTTGATTCGTTCCCGTTCCTCTTTGGTTCGGAAGTCATACTCTTCCTTCAGCTTTTCAAAACCTTCTTTGGTATATTTCAAAATCTCAGCCATGGTTTTTCTCCTTCAATATTATAAAATCATCTTTGTTCGCTCTTCCCGTCACGAAAGAAGCTCCAATGCTTTTTGCATTTGGTCATCCTCCCCGTCGGTCAGGGCGTAAATATTTTTACTTGCCGCCGCCTCACTCAGCTCCACCACGTGATCGGGTGTAATGCCGATTCCGTCGTATCCCTGATTGCTTGCGGGATAATACAGTGCTGTCGTCAGCTTCAGCGCACCGCTGTAGCCGTAATACGCAAGGGAAAAGATCGACTGCATGCTTCCCTTGCCAAAGGTAGTCGTTCCGACGATGGGTGCCAGCTGATAGTCGCGGAAGGTCGCCGTAAACAGCTCCGCCGCGCTTGCCGTGCTTCCGTTACAAAGCACCACGCAGTCAAGCTCCCGATATTTTCCGATCTCCTCCCGACTGATGTTGCAAGAGGCGTAGCTACCAGTATAGGTTCTCGGCTCTGCCAAGGAAACACTTTCGTTCCCCGCTTTATCACGGGTTCGGATGATCACATCGCCCTCGTTCAAAAAGTAGGAAAGCACCGCTTCAATCGAAGCAAGGTCGCCGCCGGGATTATACCGCACGTCAAAGACGAACTTCTCACAGTTCTTTGCCTTCAGCTCCTCGATTGCCTCGCAGAATTGCGCTGGCGTGGTCAAGTCAAACTGGATGATCTTGACAACTCCCACCGAGGGATCCAGATCGGACTGACGGGCATAGACAGAGGATGCGGTTATCTTTTGTCTGGGAATGGAAAACGGAAGGAAGGGCGCTGCCGCTCCTGAACGGTAAACGGTAAATTCCGCCACCGTGCCTGCCGTGCCCTGAAGCTTCGTCAAAGCCACGTCATAGTCTAGGGAGTGAACCGTTTCCATTGACTCTCCGACCCCCACCCCATAGATCGCGTCGCCGACCTTCATTCCTGCCGCCTCGGCAGGCGATCCCTTGGATACGTTGATCACGCGGATTACCCGATACTCCACTCCGCTGATGGTTTGGGTATCGTTGATCACGTTAATTCCGATTCCCTCAGATTCGCCCTCCGCAGCCTCCCGCAACGCCGCATATTCCTCTTGGGTATAATACGCTGCGTAATCGTCACCGGTGGCATAAACGTACGCCTTCAGTGCCGCCGCAATCATTTCCTCTTCGTCCAAATCCTCAAAGGAATAGGACTCCAGCATCAGATCAAACAGCTCAAAGGGATAATATTTTTCGTCCTCTACAGATTGTGTGATCTGTGCCTCGGCAAGCTTCCTTTTATATACGCTGTTACAGCAGGTATAGGTGACCATCACCGCCGCAAGGATCAACGCTACGCAGGAAACGAGGAAGGTACCTACCGATATTTTTTTCTTTTGCTTCATTGGCGCTTGAAGTTCGGAAGGTTCACTCCCCCCAAAGGATTCCTCAAACATCGTTCGCTCCGTGGAAGGATCGCTCCCCCCATCGGATTCCACGCGGTATTCCGCGCTGTTCTCTTCCCCCTCGGGGCGCTCGGGCATCAGGTCGCCCGTCTTGTTCTCATCTGACATTTCAGATTTTTCTCCTTTTTTCGTTCTGAAGTTTCATGAAAAAATCCAATGTCACGGATATCTATGAATTGCCGCAAAGCATGGAGAAACGGAATACTCCGCTTCTGCGGAGCATTCCGCAAACGATTTTATTAGAATTTCACAGGCTTGGAGTCCAGATACTTTCTGACCATCAGCGCGACCTTGAAGGTAATCGCATGCTCAAATTCACGCAGGTCAAGTCCCGTCAGCTTACGGATCTTCTCCAGACGATACACCAGTGTATTTCTATGTACAAACAGCTTTCGAGATGTTTCGGATACGTTCAGATTGTTTTCAAAGAAACACTGGATCGTCATCAGGGTCTCCCGATCCAAGGAATCCAGACTTCCCTTCTTGAAGACCTCCTGCAAGAACATCTCGCACAGAGTGGTGGGAAGCTGATAGATCAGGCGTCCGATTCCCAGATTTTCATAACTGATGATGTTCTTTTCGGTCTCAAATACCTTGCCGACCTCCAACGCGACCTGTGCCTCCTGATATGCCTTGGCAAGATCCTTGATATTTTCCACCATGGTGGAAATACCGATCACCACCTTGGTATAGAATTCAGTGGACAACGTGTCGGCAATATTGATGGCGATCTTTTCGATTTCTTTCATTTCGGTCCCCGCCTTCAGCTCCTTGACCAGCACGATGTCGTGCTCGCCTACGCTGATAACGTAATCCTTGGACTTGTCGGGGAACATATTCTGAAGCATCTCAAAGGGCATCATATCGGTCTTACCGAAGAACTTGATGAGGAATACCACGCGCGGCTCCTCGGCATTAAAATGAAGCTCCTTTGATTTAATGTAGATATCACTGGGAAGAATATTATCCAATATAATATTTTTAATGAAGGAGCCCTTGTCGTACTTCTCATCGTACAGGTTCTTGATATTACCAAGAGAAACGGCAAGCATTTTGGACATTTTCTCCGCCATCTTGTCCTCGCCCTCTACGAATACCAAGTACTCGCTCTTCTGACCGACACCCATGTAGCGATAGGTATAACCGTCGATCGCCATGATCTCGTTAGAGAAGGAAAGCTCCTCTCTGACCCCCTGACGGATATCACCCATCTTGCCAAGATCCGAGCAGGAAATGACCACGCCGTTCTCGTCAATCACACCAATCACGCGGTCAACCGAATCCTTCATTTGATAGATCACGCCTTGAAACAATCTGTTAGACATACTTTACAATCCTCTCAAAATAGTTTTTTAAAATGAAATTGTATATACTATCCTATATTGTATACTATTTTTTGTGATTTTTCAATAGCATTTTTAATATTTTTAATAATTTTTAACAATTTTTTTGTGTTTATTTTATGAAAGACGGAAATCGTCGCTTTGAACAAGGCTCAACCGTCAAGCTCAGTGACCAAGGAAAGGCACGCCAAAACGAAGCCGGAAGCAGTTTCCGTACGTAAAATCCGCTTACCGAGACCCACGGCAAGCAATCCACGCTCCCGCGCCCTCGTCGCCTCGCTAACGGAAAATCCGCCCTCGCTTCCGATGATCACCGCCACGGTGGGAGCCGTTCCCGCGGAGGAACACAGCCGTTCCCTCTCAGCTCGGAGGACCGTCCCCAAGGATACGGTTCCGTCTCCCTCGTAGCAAAAAAGTCCCAGATCGCACGCCGCCGCCCGTTCCAGCATTTCCTCAAAGCGAACCGTACGGCAAACGGTGGGAAGCGCGCTTCTGCCGCATTGCTTTGCCGCCTCGGTGGCGATCCTCTGCCGACGATCGGTTTTCTTCTCCTCCGCTTCGGGCTTCATCCGCGCCACGCACCGCTCGCTCTCAAATGGAACGATCTCGCAAACGCCGCACTCCACCGCTTTCTGGATCACGGTCTCCAGCTTGTCTCCCTTGGGGAGCGCCTGAAAGAGCAAAATCCGACAAGGCGGCTCGGTCTTGGCGTGTCCGACCCTGAGAATCTCCACACGGACCTCCCAATCCTCCAAAAAGGAAGTGATCCGACAATCGTATTCGTTTCCCCGCATATCACAGACCGTTACGAAATCTCCCACCGCCATTCTCAAGGAGCGGGCAATATGGTGAGCATCCTCTCCGCGCAAAAGAATCTCCTTCTCACAGATCGCGTCTTGTCTGACAAAAAATCTCGGCATAATTCCTCTTTCCGCCCATAGGGCGACCGTTTTATTTTTTATAGTATACCATCTTTTCCCCTCCGCCGCAACAGTTTTTTTCGGATTCGACAAATATTTTCTCTCCCGCCAATATATTGCCCCCTGTCCATTTGGAAAATCTCCCAAAATCCAGCAAATAAATAGACGGATGTCTTGACAAACTTCGATAAACATGATATAATGGAATATGTATATGTCCGAAGACCTTCGTCATGATTATATCAACTACGAAACATTTTGAAGAAAGGACCTTTGCCATGACATTCGAAAACAAAGTCGGACGACGCGAAAAGCAACGCCTTTTCCGCGGTGCGATCCCCCTTGCGTCCGAATCCAACCGTGTTTTGAATATTTTTTCTTACAGCATGCTGTTCGGCACCTTTGCGGCAATGCTCGGCATCATTCTGTATTACGTATACGCCTTTGCCTCCCTTTACCACGGAAACAGCGATTTTGATTGGCTGCTCGGAATTTTTTCCGACTTCGTTTCGATCATGAACGCAGCACTGGCGGACAGCCCCTATTTGTTGGAGGACGGCGCCTCCTATCCTGCCATTGCCATTCTGGTGCTGTATCCCTTTGCATGGATCTGCCGAAAGGTGTTTTCCTCCTATGCGGGAGTGGAGGGTATGGATATTGACGAGCTGACCTCCCGTGTGATCCGACATCCCGAGTTCTGGGTTGCGTTGATCCTGTTCTTCCTGATCTGCATCTCCGCCGTTCTGTTTCTGATTATCAAATCGTACAAGCTGGATCTTCGCGCCTCCGTCAAGACGGCTGTGGCAGTGATCCTCTCCGCCCCTTTTGTCTATGCGATCATGCGAGGAAATACTATTTATTTCGCGCTGATCTTTCTTCTGGCGTTCCTTTGGCTTTACCAAAGCCCCAAGGCGTGGGTCAGAGAAATTGCCTACGTTTGTCTGGCGCTTGCGGGCTCCATCAAGATCTACCCGCTGTTTTTCGGCGTGTTCCTTTTGAGAAAGAAAAAAATTTTCGCATCCTGCCGTGTGGCGGTATACTTTCTGGCAATCTCCTTTATCGCCTTCTACTTCTTCCCTGCGGGAATGGGCGATTTCGACGTGTTCCTTGACAATCTGGGTGGATTTATGTCCGATACGGAGCGACTTTTCTCCCTGCGAAACCTGTCCGCCTCCTCTCTGCTTTACAAGCTGGTGTACCTGTTCTGCCCCGCCGCTACCGAATCCGCGGCGTTCGGAGTAGTGAATCTGGTACTTCTCGGTCTGATCTTCCTCGCCGCCGCGGTAACTGCCATCGCAACCCGCTCTCAGTTCTCCCGCGCGGCAATCGCTTCGGCGGTAGTCATCCTTATTCCCACCATTTCGTATTTTTACGTTCTCATCTTTGAGATCATTCCCTTTATGGAATATCTGAGAGAATACGGAGAGCTTCCCGTGTGGAAGAAACGACTGTACGGCGTGCTGTTTCTATTCCTGTTCTTCACCTTCTTCCTTCTGCCTCAATGCTTTATCCCCCACGCGCTCGCGGTGATCGTCATGATGGTAATCGAGGAAAGAGATACGGTAAAACATGAAATGATCCCTTGGTTCAAACAAAAACGGCTTGCGAAAATCAAGTAAATACAGACTGTCTCACGCGCTCATCATTCGCGCTTGAGACAGTCCATTTTTTTTGGAGAAGGAATTGACTTTTTTTCCGTTTCGTTATATAATGTAAGCAATATATTGAAGGAAAGGTGTTCTTATGTACAGAAAATTATCCGAACTGATTATTTACCGCGACCCGAAGGGGGACAGCATCCTTTGGGAGCTTGGTCATATTTTTGAGGACTTTCATACCTCCGCCGACACCCACGAGCATTTGCGAGCGAGGGTTTACGTTCAGGTCCGTCGCCTGTTGGAGCTTGCTACCAAATACGGATTTGACAACAACCTCTGGCACAATTATCTGACCTTCCTGCTTATCACCGATGAGAACCCCTTCAGTCTGACCTACGAAAAGGCAGGCAAGCAGGAGGGGACGGTCAACCGCTTTGCGCTCAACGATTTTCGGGTCTTTCGGGATCTGTTTGACTTTGACTTTGCCCCCCTCGAAACGGAACTGGGCATCGACTGCTTCTCTACTCTCTCCGATTATCACGCCATTGCCAAGCGAGAGCAGATCTATAATAAAAACGTCAGCGAAAAGGTTCGGGCGCTGAGCAAAAGGATCGAGCAAGCACAAAATGCCGAGGCGGTCTTTGATGCCGTGACGGATTTTTATCTCGCCTACGGTGTGGGGATGTTCGGTTTGAACAAGGCGTTCCGTGTGGTCAGCGAGGAGCACGGCTTCTCGGTCTGCCCCATTACCAATATGGAACCAATCTGTCTAGAGGATCTGATCGGGTACGACCTGCAAAAGCAACGGCTGATCGAAAACACCGAGGCGTTCGTGTCGGGTCGGGGAGCCAACAACGTGCTTCTGTACGGCGACAGCGGAACGGGAAAATCCACCAGCATTAAAGCCATTGTCAACCGCTATTACGACCAAGGCTTACGGATGATCGAAATTTACAAGCACCAGTTTTGCCATCTGTCTCACGTCATTTCTTTGATCAAAAACCGAAATTATCGCTTTATTATTTACATGGACGACCTGTCCTTTGAGGAACAGGAAATCGAATACAAATATTTGAAGGCAATCATCGAGGGCGGTGTGGAGACGAAGCCCGACAACGTGCTGATCTACGCTACCTCCAACCGCCGACACCTGATCAAGGAAACCTGGAAGGATCGAACCGATTCCGAGATCAACGGAGATATTCACCGCTCAGAGACCATTGAGGAAAAGCTGTCGCTGGTGAACCGCTTCGGACTGTCCATCGGCTATTTCAAGCCCTCCCATCCCGAGTTCGATCACATTGTCCTCTCCCTCGCCGCCCGTTATCCCGAGATCACTCTCCCCGAGGAACAGCTTCTTGCCGAGGCGCACGCTTGGGAGTTGAGAAACGGTGGTATTTCAGGGCGCACGGCACAACAGTTCGTCAACCATCTTCGCGGCAAAGCGCGCAATAACCACCAATGAAGAATTCTATGAAGAAACAAACGCAAATCACCCCCTCCTCCGATCTGCTGCGCCACATGATCAATCCCCTGTTGGCTTGGCACCGCGCCAACCGCAGACCTCTGCCGTGGCGAAAAGACAAAAACCCCTACCGCATCTGGCTGTCGGAGATCATGCTCCAGCAAACGCGGATCGAGGCGGTCATTCCCTACTACCACCGCTTTCTTTCGGAGCTTCCCACCGTGGAGGCACTCGCGTCGGTCTCCGACGAAAAGCTGATGAAGCTATGGGAAGGTCTTGGCTATTACAGCCGCGCCCGCAATCTAAAAAAGGCGGCGATTTCGGTCATAACCGAGTATGGCGGTGCCTTGCCGCGTGATTTCGGGTCGCTTCGCGATCTTGCGGGAATCGGAGACTATACTGCGGGAGCCATTGCCTCCATTGCCTACGGTCTGCCCGAGCCCGCTGTAGATGGAAACGTTCTGCGGGTCATCATGCGGCTAACGGGCAGAGAGGACGATATTGCTCTTGCCGCCACCAAAAAGAAGGTCACCGAGGAGCTTCGCGCGGTCTATCCCTCGGGAGAGGAAGCAGGATTGCTGACCGAGGGTTTGATGGAACTGGGCGAGCAGATCTGTCTGCCCAACGGAGTTCCCAAATGCGAAGACTGTCCGTGGAAGGACTTCTGCGTTGCCAATCGGGATGGACGGCAACAAGAGCTTCCCCAAAAAAGCCCCAAAAAGAGCAGGCGGTCAGAGGACTATACCGTTCTTCTCCTCATTCATAACGGGCGCCTTGCCCTTCGCAAGCGTCCCGAAGAAGGTCTTTTGAGGGGAATGTGGGAGCTTCCCAGCCTTGCGGGACACCAGTCCTGTGCAGAAATACGGTCTTTTCTGGAAGAAAAAGGACTCGCCCCCCGATCTGTCATTGCCCGCGAGAAGGCAACTCATATTTTCACACACGTGGAATGGCATATGATCGGTATGATTGCGGAATGCGACATCCCCTCCGAGGACTATTTCTGGTTTGACAAGGAAGCGCTGGAGCAAGATGTCGCTCTTCCCACTGCCTTCCGCGTTTATCGGAAATTGTTTTTAACCTCTTTCTCTTAAAAAACACATAGAAAAACGGCAGAGCCCGCAAGGACTCTGCCGTTTTTATTGATTACAGATTCAATTACTTGATCTCTGCGAAATACTTGATGGTGCGAACCATCTGGCTGGTGTAGGAGTTCTCGTTGTCGTACCAAGAAACTACCTGTACCTGATAGGTATCGTCGTCGATCTTTGCAACCATAGTCTGGGTAGCATCGAACAGAGAACCGTAGGTCATACCGATTACGTCGGAAGAAACGATCTCGTCGGTGTTATAGCCGAAGGATGCGGAAGCGGCTGCCTTCATTGCTGCATTGATACCGTCAACGGTAACGTCCTTACCCTTAACAACGGCAACCAGAATAGTGGTAGAACCGGTGCAAGTGGGAACTCTCTGCGCGGAACCGATCAGCTTGCCGTCCAGCTCGGGAAGAACCAGACCGATTGCCTTTGCGGCACCCGTGGAGTTGGGAACGATGTTCTGTGCGCCAGCGCGTGCACGGCGGAGGTCACCCTTTCTGTGGGGGCCGTCCAGAATCATCTGGTCGCCGGTATATGCGTGAACGGTGGTCATGATACCGCTCTGGATAGGAGCGTAATCATTCAGGGCCTTAGCCATGGGAGCCAGACAGTTGGTGGTGCAGGATGCCGCGGAGATGATCTTGTCATCAGCGGTCAGAGTCTTCTCGTTTACGCTGAATACGATGGTCTTCAGATCCTTGCCTGCGGGAGCGGAGATAACGACCTTCTTCGCGCCTGCGTTGATGTGAGCCATAGACTTCT